>CAZVDW010000393.1:0-1999 GCA_964625645.1 uncultured Rhodospirillaceae bacterium | reverse complement strand
TGGGCGCCGCCGCCAGCGGTGTCTCTCTGGGCGTGGCAGGTGGCACCCACCATGCGCTCGAAGACCTGGCGCTGCTGCGCGGCGTGCCCAACATGACCGTGGTGGTGCCGGCGGACGCGCCTCAGGCCTGGCACGCGACGCTCGCCAGCGAGAGCCTCGATGGCCCGCTCTACGTCCGCCTCGGCGGTCGCGTCGAAGAGCCGCCGGTCACGGCGCAGGACGCCACGTTTACGCTCGGCAAGGCCGACGTGCTGCGCGACGGCAACGACATCGCCATCATCGCCTGCGGCGCCCTGGTCGGCCCGGCCTTGGAAGCAGCGGAAAGCCTCGACGCCTCCGCCCGCGTCATAAATATGCACACCATCAAGCCTCTCGACGAGGCAACGGTGCTGGCGGCGGCGGAAACCGGCGCCATCGTCAGCGCCGAGGAGCATCACCTGACCGGCGGCCTCGGCGGTGCCATCGCCGAGCTGCTGGCCCGCGAGCGCCCCGCGCCCATGCGCATGATCGGCATGCCCGACACCTACGCCGTGGTCGGCCCCACCGACAAAGTGCGAGCCAAATACGGCATGAGCGCCGGGGCTATCGCGGCGGCGTGCAGGGAGTTGCTGGGCTAAGCGCTACGGGTGCGCGAGACCGCGGCTTGCCAGTCGCTAAGCAGGCCATCGCGCCGCTCCGCGTCCATTTCCGGCTCGAAACGGCGCTCGCGGCGCCAGCGGCTGGCGATGTCGTCGAGGGAGGCGAAGAGACCCGCTTGCAGGCCGGCGAGGTAGGCGGCGCCCAGCGCCGTGGTTTCCATGACCGCCGGGCGGTCGACAGGTATGTCGAGAATATCGGCGAGTGCCTGGACAAGCCAATCGTTGGCCACCATGCCGCCATCGACGCGCAGCGCGGCTGGCGCCACACCGTCGGCGGCCATGGCGGCGAGCAGGTCGTGGGTCTGGAAGCAGACGGATTCCAGCGCCGCGCGGGCCAGCTCGGCTTTTCCCGTGGCGCGGGTGATGCCGTAGATCGCGCCGCGTGCGTCCGGGTCCCAGTGGGGCGCGCCGAGGCCGGTGAAGGCCGGAACCAGCATGACCCCGCCGGTGTCGGGAATACCCCGCGCCAGGCCTTCGGTCTCGGGCGCGTTGGCGATGATACCGAGCCCGTCGCGCAGCCACTGCACGGCAGCGCCGGCGACGAAGATCGAGCCCTCGATGGCGTAGGTCGGCCTGCCGGCGAGACGATAGGCCACCGTGGTCAGCAGGCGGTGTTGCGAAGCCACCGCGGTCTCGCCTGTGTTGAGCAGCAGGAAGGCGCCGGTGCCGTAGGTGCTCTTGACGTCGCCGGGGGTGAAGCAGCCCTGGCCGATGGCAGCGGCCTGCTGGTCACCGGCCATGCCGAGGATGGGGATGGGCCGGCCGAACAGGTCCGGGTCGGTCTCGCCGAAATCGGCGGCGCTGTCGCGCACCTCGGGCAGGCACGCGCGTGGCACGCGGAACGCCGCCAACAACTCATCGTCCCAGGCCTGGGTGTGGATATCGAACAGGCTGGTACGGCTGGCATTGCTGGCCTCGGAGAGATGCGCGCGCCCGCCGGTCAGCCGCCAGAGCAGGAAACTGTCCACGGTGCCGAAGGCGATCTCGCCGCTCTCGGCCCGGCCGCGGGCGGCAGCCACGTGATCGAGCATCCAGGCGATCTTGGTGGCGGAAAAATAGGGGTCGAGCAGCAAGCCCGTACGCGCCGCCACGGTCTCCTCCAGCCCGTCGGCGCGCAAGTTCGCGCAAACCTCGGCCGTGCGCCTGTCCTGCCAGACGATGGCGTTGTGGATCGCCGCGCCCGTGCGGCGGTCCCAGAGCAGCGCCGTCTCGCGCTGGTTGGTCAGGCCGATGGCGACGACCCGCCGGCCGCGCCTCTCCGCCGCCGCCAGCGCGCCGCGCGAGACCTCCAGCGTCGAGCGCCAGATATCCTCCGGATCGTGCTCGACCCAGCCGGGCTGCGGATATTTCTGCGGCAGCTC
>CAZVDW010000392.1:0-3522 GCA_964625645.1 uncultured Rhodospirillaceae bacterium | reverse complement strand
TCGAAGAGGCGGCGGCCAAGGTGCGCACCGGCCCGCCCGTGGACGACGAGGAGGACTACGACCTGGACGTGTGGGCCGGGGTGGTGCCGGTCCGTCCCGCCTTCGGCCGGCCCGAGCCCGACCCCCGCCTCAAGCCCGGCGTGCCGCTGCCGGACCACGTCGGCATGTTTCGTTTGGATTAGAGGGCGTCGGCGGCGGATAGGATATCAGCCGAGCTCGGGTGGCTGGCGTAGTCCGCAGGGTCGTCATAGGCGATGACTTCGACCCAGCGAACGATGCCCTCGCGGTCGATGAGAAAATAGCTGACAAGTGGCGAGAGATCGTCGGGCGGGCCCTGGTCGTCGGTCTCGACCGGCGTAAATCCGTCCTCCTCGTCCATGCGCAGGCCGGCATCGAGCAGGGTCACGGCCACCGGCACGTCCGGTCCGGTGTTGAGCGTGACGTTGATGATTTCAGACTCGCTCATCGTCAGCGGCCACTGGCTCGGCGCCTCGTCGCTGATGCGATAGATCGGCACGCCATAGGCGCGGTGGATGGCCAATGTCGGGTCCGAGGCCAGCGGCACTTCCGGCGCCCGGTAGCGCGTGTAAAGCCGTGAGGCCTCGAGCCCGGTCGTCGTCACCGCCAGCATCTCGATGCCGCGCTCCCGCAAGGCCGCCGCCGTGTGCTTGAGCGCCGCCAGCTGGCGCCGGCAGAAGGGACATTCGAAGCTCCGCAGCAGCACCAGGAACAGGCTCGTGCGACCGCAATAGTCCGCCAGCCTGGCGCGCGCGTCCGACGCCACCAGCGGCAGATCGAAATCCGGCGCCGGCTCGCCCGGCTGAACGGTGGGTGCGGTCATATCGCTATCGTCCGCTCCTATGATTTTGGTTCGGACTACATAGCGTTTCGGCCGCGGCGACAATATCGGCCGTGCTTGGGTGGTGGGCATAGTCGGCGGGATCGTCATAGGCCACAACCTCGACCCAGCGTACCGTGCCGTCGCGATCGATGAGGAAATAGCTGACGAATGGCGACAGGTCGTCCGGCGGACCCGTCTCGTCGGTCTCGATCACGGCGAACTGGTCGGCGGCGTCAATGTGGGTGGCCGCTTCCGTTATGGTCATGGGCACGGGCAAGTGGGGGCTAGGGTTGAGGGTGATCCGAAGTATCTCCGGCTCGTTGACTGTGAGTGGCCATTCGGTCGGCTGGTCCTCGATGAGGCGATAGATCGGCACGCCATAGGCGCGGTAGGTGTCCAGGCTCGGGTCCGAGGCGAGCGGCACCTCCGGCGAGCGGAAACGCGTGTAGAGGCGCGACGCTTCGAGGGGTGTAGTGGTGATGGCGAGAGTCTCGACGCCGCATTCCCGCAAGGCCATCGCGGTATGCTTGAGTGCGGCGAGCTGCCGCCGGCAGAACGGACACTCGAAGCCCTTCAGCAAGACCAGCAGGAGCGGCGAGCGATCGCAAAAATCCGCCAACGTCACTCGTGCGTCCGATGCTACCAGCGGCAGGTCGAAATCGGGCGCCGGCTCGCCAGGCTGAACGGTGGGTACGGTCACAAGGGCCTCCACTTTGAATTGCTCAGGCGGAGTATGGGCTTACACATTCCGGCAGTCCATGCCTCCTTCGATGGCGAAGTTATCAACCATCGGTTATGGTTGCCATCGGACAACACCCTAAATTAGGGACATGGTAATGCTTAGACCATTTGCCGCACTCGTTGGCTTGGCGACTGCTTGGGCGCTTCCCGCCCAAGCTGTTGAGCCTGCCGATGAGTTCATCGTTATCATGCTGGGCTGCCAGGCCGAGCAGGTTCACCCCGCAAGTTGCGAGCAGCTTCTGTGGGACTTCGCTGACATTACGGGTGACGGGATGTTAAGCGCTGCGGAGCTTACGCGTGCCGGGCGTATGGCCATGCGCGCAATGGAGGCCCTCGAAGGCAAGAATAGCCCGGCCAACGTTCTATTTGCGGTGCTTCTCGGGCCAACATTCGCCGATGTCCTGCTCGGCAATTTCGACTATGACGGTGATGGGCGCCTTTCGTTGGATGAGTTCCATTCGGACTACACCGAAGGAGGCGGCAAGGCTCTCGCCGAGGAACTCATTGCGTCGGCGCAGGAGCTTGGGCAGGACTTCCGCATCTTCGACAAATTCTTGGATTTGATGATTCTATCCGAGGAAGACGAGCGCGCGGTTGGCGAGCTGGAATCGGAACCTGAAGCGGCGCCGGACCACGTAGAATGGAAGATGGCCAGCTCGTTCTCGCGGGAGCTGGTCGTCATCGGCGATCAAGGGGAAAGGTTCGCCAGCCGGCTTCGCTTAATGTCTGGGGGAGAAATCTCAATCGAGTTTTTCGATCCAGGAACGCTTGTGCCGGCGTTGGAAATATTCGATGCCGTGTCGCGTGGCACGATTGACGCCGGTTGGTCGGCGGCCGGGTATTGGGCTGGCAAGGTTCCGGCACTGCAGTTCTTTACAGCGGTTCCATTCGGACCGGGCGCGGAGGAGGCGCTGGCTTGGTACCGCTTTGGCGGTGGACGGGAATTGTGGCGGGAACTGCTCGCGCCGCACAATATGGTTGGCTTCTGGTGCAATGCTATCCCGGGTGAGGGTGGAGGCTGGTTTCGTAAGCCGATCAAAACGGTTGCAGACCTTGATGGATTGAAAATTCGGTTCTTCGGATTGGGGGCTAAAGTCATGGAGCGCCTCGGCGTTTCTACCCAACTGGTTTCCGGTGGCGATATTTTTCCCGCATTGGAATTGGGTACGATCGACGCTACGGAATTTTCTATGCCGGCCATCGATCTCGACCTGGGATTCTATCAAGTCGCCAAGCACTACTACTTACCGGGCTGGCATCAACCCGCGGCCTTCGGAGAGCTGCTCGTCAACCTTGATCGCTGGAACGAATTGAGCGATCGTCAGCGCACGCAAATAGATTCGGCGTGCGGTGAGAACATCCAACACGGCCTGGCCTACGGCGCATCTCTGCAGCCTGAGGCGTTGCGAGAAATCCGTTCCAAGGGCGTCACCCTGCATCGTTGGCCCAAGGAAATTCTTGCGGCGATGCGCAAAGCCTGGGAAGAGGTCGTGGCGGAGGAGGCGGCAGCCGATGCCGATTTCGCCAGGGTTTGGGAGTCATTTTCGACATTTCGCAAAGACTATGCGATTTGGCGAGAATACAACGCTATCGATTAGTTCTACCTAGGACGCCTTCTTCCGCTTGCGCCCGCTCCGCCTCTTCAGGCCCAGCGGGCGGGCGAGGTATTGGCCGGTGTAGCTTTGCGGTGTGGCGGCGACATCCTCGGGCGTGCCTTCGGCGATCACGCGGCCGCCGCCGTCGCCGCCGTGGGGGCCGAGGTCGATGATCCAGTCGGCGGTCTTGATGACCTCCAGATTGTGCTCGATCACCACCACCGTGGTGCCGGTCTCGACCAAGGCCTGGAGCACCTCGAGCAGCTTGCGGATGTCCTCGAAATGCAGGCCGGTGGTGGGCTCGTCGAGAATGTATAGCGTCTTGCCGGTGGCGCGCCGCGACAG
>CAZVDW010000391.1:0-1811 GCA_964625645.1 uncultured Rhodospirillaceae bacterium | reverse complement strand
CGTGCCGCACGACATCTATGCCCCCGACGGCTTGATCCGTGAGGTACACCGGCGCACCATTGCCGGGGCCGACATCACCTCGGCGACCATGCCGCCGGTGGCGGATGCGGGCGGCATGATGGCGGAATCCAACATGATGGCGGACCGCGACGAGGACTTTAACACCCGCTATGCCAGCTATCGCGGCTGGCAGATGGCGATCGAGCGGGTCAAGCCGATCCCGCGCACCGCCGCCGTGCTCGACCTCGCCGGCATGGTGCGCGAGGCGGGCCTGTCAACGACCACGGAGGCCGTCGACCATATGCTGGCGCGCCTGTTGCGCGTGCCGTTGGGCGCGGCCGAGCGCGACATGCTGATAGCCTTCCTCGATACGGAGCTCGGCACCTCGGATATGGCCCGTGCCGAGAGCTATCTCGAAGAGGGCCTGCGCATGCTCGTGCATTTGATCATGAGCCAACCCGAATATCAGCTTGGATAGGAGTGGGAGTCGGATGATGGAGAAGCGCAAACGCGGACCCGGACTGAGCCGGCGCACGCTGTTGGGCGCCGGGCTGGCCGGAGCCGGCCTCGGCATGATGGGCGGCCCGCTTGGCCGGGCGGCACTGGCCGTGGCGGGTGAGCATGACAGGCGCATTCTGGTGGTGCTCGAGCTCTCGGGTGGCAATGACGGGCTCAACACCGTGGTGCCCTATGCGGACGACGCCTATTACCGGCTGCGGCCCAGTATCGGCATTGCGGCCGACAAGGTGCGCAAGATCGACGACCATTTCGGCTTCAATCCCGGGCTGTCGGGCTTCGAGCGCCTCTACAAGGATGGCAAGATGGCCATCGTGCATGGCTGCGGCTACGAGAACCCCTCGTTCTCGCACTTCACCTCCATGGCCTATTGGCACACCGCCGCGCCCAACAGCGGCAACGAGCATGGCTGGGTCGGGCGTCTGGCCGATGCCATGCAGCCGGGCGGGGCGAGCAACTTCATCGTCAACATCGATGCCACGCAGTCGCTCGCCGTGCGCAGCCGCGACCACGTGCCGGTGGTCTTCGACGATCCCGACAAGTTCGCCCGGCAAGGATTCCACAGCGAAGCCGAGCTGTTCCAGCATGTCGCGGAAGCGCCGGACGATCACAATGCCTCGCGGCGCTATCTGCTCGACATCGCGCGCGGTGCGCTCGATGCCTCGGCCCAGGTGCGCGAGGCCTGGGACAACTACCGGACGCCGATCGATTACGGCATCGTGCCCGTGGACATGAACAAGATCGCGGCGCTGATCGCCGCCGACATGCCGACCCGGCTCTATTACACCGCCTTCCGCAACAACGCCTTCGACACCCATGTCCATCAGGGCAATCTGCACCGCCGCCTGCTGACCTATGCGGCGGACGCGGTGCATGCCTTCATCGCCGACATGGAGCGCATCGGCCGGGCCGACGACGTGGTGGTGCTGATGTTCTCGGAATTCGGCCGCCGGGTGCCGGAAAACACCAGCCTCGGCACGGATCACGGCGCGGCGGGCACCATGTTCCTCGCCGGCAAGCCGGTCAAGGGCGGCCACTATGGTGAGCTGCCCAGCCTGACCGCGTTGGACGAGGGCGACAACCTCGACTACACGACGGACTTCCGCCGCGTCTACGCCACGGCCATCGAGGACTGGATGGGAATCTACGCCACCGCCGTGCTCGGTGACGATTTTCCGAGATTCGACATGTTTACGTGATGCACATCACAGTCGGGGGACGAAATCGGCGCTATATTCCCAATCACTGAGCTCGACCTCCCCCCTCCCTGAAAAGGGCCGCGCCGGCGTCCTCCC
>CAZVDW010000390.1:0-3568 GCA_964625645.1 uncultured Rhodospirillaceae bacterium | reverse complement strand
GGGCGTTGCCGTCACGCCCAGACCGGCGAGGCGATCCATCTCCTCGAGCAAGGCCCAGGGATCGATGACCACGCCATTGCCGATCAGCGAGGTCTTGCCCGGCCGCACGATGCCGGACGGCAGCAGGCTCAGCTTGTAGGTGACGCCGTCGATGACCAGGGTATGGCCGGCATTGTGGCCGCCCTGGAAGCGCACCACGATATCGGCGCGCTCCGACAGCCAGTCGACGATCTTGCCCTTGCCTTCGTCGCCCCATTGCGAGCCGACCACGACCACATTGGCCATCCGTTGCTCCTCAGTCGTCCTCGGCAAGCGGCTTGGTGGCGCCGTCCTGCCAGATATGGGTACAGGCGAGTCGCCGCGCCTCGGCAGCATCGCCATTGGCGGTGGAAACCAGGCCCTTAACCGTTTGCCAGCCCTGCGCCCGCGCCGCCGCCGCCGCCGCCGCCGGTGCCCCGTAAGGCACGAAAAGGCGGTCGGGCGCGGCGGGCTGGGGCGCCGCGCCGAGCAGGGCATCGCCGAGCAGGGTGAACCCCGTGGCGGGCTCGCCGGCGGCGGTGATATAGCGGCCGCCGAAGCCGAGCTCGGTGCGGGCGCCCAGCGCATAGAGCGTGAACGATATGCCGCTGTGATACTCGAAGCCGCGACGCTCCAGGGGGTCGACCGTCAGCGTCAGATCGGGCGCGGAGCTGCGCACCAGCTCGACCACTTCGGTCAAGCGCGCGACCAGGTGCGCCGGGGCCTCGGGCAGGCCGTCTACGGCACAATCAACCGAGAGCAGCCGCCCGAGCACGCGCGCCGCCTCGCCGTCGGCACCGTTTTCGGCCGCCTCGGCCAAAGCCGTGGCGTCCTTGCGGTCGATGGCCGCGAGCACGCCCGCGCGCGCCTCGTCGCCGAGATCGAAAGCAGCGCAAATCGCACCTGCCAGGTCCGGCACGTTGATATCCACGCTAAGGCCTTCGATGCCGAGCCCGGCCAGCGCCTCGGCGGCGAGCAGGATGACCTCGGCATCGGCGGTACCGGCATGGGCGGGGCCAATCAGCTCGACGCCGATCTGGCGGAACTGGCGATCCTCGCGCAACTGCCCGCCGCGCACGCGCAACACCTCGCCGGCATAGCAAAGCCGCAGGGGCCGCGCCTCGGCGGCCAGCCGGGTGGCGGCGATGCGCGCGATCTGCGGCGTGATGTCGGCGCGCAGGCCCATCATGCGTTGGGACACCGGATCCATGATACGGAAGGTCTGCCCAGCCATCGCCGCGCCAACACCGTCCAGCAAGCCTTCCTCGAACTCGACCAAAGGCGGCTTGACGCGCTGATAGCCGAAGCGCTGAAAGCGGTCGAGCAGGGTGCGGCTGAGGCCGTCCTCATGGTCGGCGAGCGGTGGCAGCAGGTCCTGCAGACCCGCGGGCAACAGGGTTTTCTGGTGTGGATCGGTCATGGCCGGCAGAGACTAGCCTACTCGCGCAACGAAGTCAGAATTTCAACGACTTGGCCTGAACCACGCCGTCGAGCGCGCGCAACTCTGCGAGCAGGGCCGCCGGCACCTCCTGGTCGACCTCGACCAGCGCCATGGCCTCGCCACCCGGCTCGCTGCGGCCGAGATGGAAGGTCGCGATATTGATGCCGGCATCGCCCAGCATCTTGGCGAAGGCGCCGACCATGCCCGGCAAATCCCGATTCTTGAGATACAGCATGTCGCTGCCGAGGCCGGCGTCCATGGCAATGCCTTCGATCTCGGTGATGCGCGGGCGGGCGCCGAGCAGGGTGCCGGAGATGGTGCGGGTGCGGCGCTCGGTGGTCACGGTAAGACGCACCAGAGTATGGTAGTCGCAACGCCCGTCGAAGAGGGTCTCGCGCACTTCGATCTCGCGCTCCTTGGCGATGACAGGCGCATTGACCATGTTGACACCCTCCAGCTGCGGCGCCAGCAAGCCCTGCAGCACCACGGCCGTGATAGGCCGGCAGTTGAGCGTCGTCGCATGGCCCTCGAATTGCAGCGAGACCGAGATGATGCCGCTCTCCGTGATCTGCCCGGCGAAGCTGCCGAGCTGGCGGGCGAGCGCCAGGTAGGGGTCGAGCTTGGGCGCTTCCTCGGCCGTCACCGACGGCATGTTCAGCGCGTTGGTCACGCTGCCGTCGAGCAGATAGTCGGCGATCTGCTCGGCCACCTGCACCGCCACCTTCTCCTGTGCCTCGCTGGTCGAGGCGCCGAGATGAGGCGTGGCGATAACCTGCTCGAAGGCGAACAGCGGGCTCTCGCCGGCGGGCTCGGTCTCAAAGACGTCGAGCGCCGCACCCGCCACCTGGCCGGACTCGATGGCCGCCGCAAGATCGGCCTCGTTGACCAGGCCACCGCGCGCGCAATTGACGATGCGCACGCCTTTGCGGGTCTTGGCCAGGGCCTCGGCATCGAGAATATTGCGTGTGCTATCGCTGAGCGGCGTATGCAGGCTGATGAAATCGGCCCGCGCCAACAGCGCGTCGAGCTCGACCTTCTCCAGCGCCAACTCGGCCGCACGCTCGCTCGACATGTAGGGGTCGAAGGCGATGACGCGCATCTTCAGGCCTTGCGCCCGGTCGGCGACGATCGAGCCGATATTGCCGCAGCCGATCAACCCCAAGGTCTTGCCGGCAAGCTCGACCCCCATGAAGCGCGACTTCTCCCACTTGCCGGCCCGCGTCGAGGCATCGGCCTGGGATATCCGCCGGGCCAACGCCATCATCATGGCAAGCGCATGCTCGGCCGTGGTCACCGAATTGCCGAAAGGCGTGTTCATCACCACCACGCCATTGGCGGTGGCCGCCGGCACATCGACATTGTCGACGCCGATACCGGCGCGGCCGACCACGCGCAGCTTTTTCGCCGCCGCCAGCACCTCGGTCGTGACCTTGGTGGCGGAGCGGATGGCGAGGCCGTCGCAATCGGCTATGTGCTCGAGCAGCGCTTCCGCGGCGAGCCCCGGCGCTTCGTCGACCTCGATGCCGCGATTGCGGAATATCTCCGCCGCAAGGGGGCTGAGCTTATCGGATATCAGAACTTTTGGCATGGCAGGTATGCTTGCTCCAAGGTGGTCAGGCGGCCGCGCGGACCTCGGCGAAGGCCCAGTCCAGCCATGGCAGCAGGGCATCGAGATCGTCGCTCTCGATGGTGGCGCCGGCCCAGATGCGCAGGCCCGGCGGGGCATCGCGGTAGGCGGCGATATCGAAGGCTACGCCCTCGCCCGCGAGCATATTGGCGATAGCCTTGGCAGCTGCGCGCTGGGCCGCCTCGTCGAGCCCGGCGAACCAGGGGTCGACGATCTTCAGACAGACCGATGTGGACGAGCGCTCGGCCGGCTCCACGGCGAGAAAGTCGACCCAGTCGGTCTCCGCCACCCAGCTGGCGATCCGCGCCAGATTGCCTTCGCTGCGCGCCACCAGCGCCGCACCCCCGCCGAGAGATTTCGCCCAGCGCAAGGCGTCGAGCGCATCCTCGACGCATATCATGGATGGCGTGTTGATGGTCTCGCCCTTGAAGATGCCTTCGATGAGCTTGCCGCCCTTGGTGAGGCGGAAGATCTTCGGCAGC
>CAZVDW010000389.1:0-1712 GCA_964625645.1 uncultured Rhodospirillaceae bacterium | reverse complement strand
CAGGAACGCAGTGCGTGCCGCCTTCTCCTTCGGTGCCACATCCCTGTGCGTCGCCGCTCTCTTCCTCCTGCTGGGTACTCCATTGCTGGCAGCGAGTGAAATCTTGGTAGGGGTGTCGGGCTCGGCCCTCCTTTGTCTCATCGTTGGCGCGGCCACCGAATTCAAGATCACCACGGCCCCGCCGCCGAATCGCCTTCGCGCCTTCGTTGCCAGCGCTCTCTGCGCCGTTCTGTTTGCCCTCTTCTGCTGGGTTCTGCCGCTCGAGCTCACCGCTTCCGGCGCCGCGCCGACAGCTGGCAGTCTGGGCGGGCTGCTGGCAGGTGACTTCCTGTTGCCGCTGCTTTTGTTTGCCTTCGCGTTCGTCGTCGTCGCCGTTGGTACGGCCGTCCTGGCACAACCGCGTCCGGCCGCCATGCAAACTTCTGAGGATGGTCGGCAATCGTGATGCTGCCACACTACATTCTCGTTGTCAGTGCCGCCCTGTTCTGCATCGGACTGGCCGGCCTGCTGATTCGCCGGGACGCTTTGGCGGTGGTGCTGGCGGCGGGATTGATGTTTAATGCCGGCGCCTTGAACATCGCCGCGTTTGCCCGCATGCGGGGAGAGTTGAGCGGTGAGCTCTTTGCACTTTTTGCCCTGGTATTTGCGGCGCTCCAGATCGGTATCGGTCTGGCCGTCGTCATCGGTCTCCACAACCAAAGGGGGCACACGGACCTTTCCCGCGCGGACGATCTGAAATGGTGATGGCGGACCCCCTCATAGGCGCTCTGCTGGTATTCCTGGCTCCAACCGCGGGAGCGGCGCTTTGCCTGCTCTTCGGCCGCGGTCAAGCGCCTGCCTGGGTAGCCACCGCCGCCCTGTTCCTCTCCTGGTGTGCGGCGCTGATGGTTCTGTTCCAGGTCGCCCAGGGGCACACCGTCGACGAGAAGCTGTTCACCTGGCTGCGGCTTGGCGATCTCCGCTTCGCCTGCGGTGTGCTGGTCGATGCCCTCGCGGCGACGCTGTTGGCGGCGACGAGCACCCTCGCCTTCGCGGTCCAGCTGTATTCCGTCGGCACTCGCAAGCGGGACGGCAGCGGCGCCCGTTTCTTCGCGCTGGTCTGTTTCGCTTCGTCGGCGATGACGCTTCTGCTCATCGCCAACAACTTCGGTTTGCTCTACGGTGGCTGGGTCCTGCTGGGGTTGGGCGGTTATTTCCTGACCCTCTGGGGGCGCGACCGGACGGAAGCGGAGGCCGGCGCCTTCGCTTTCTGGGTGGTGGATCGAGTCGGCGATCTGGCCCTGTTGCTGGGTGTCTTGCTTCTGTTTTCGGCGACGGGGACGTTGGCTTATGCGGAATTGCAGACCGCCGTCGACGCCAATGGCCGGACGCAGTTGGCGTGTCTGTTGATGATCGCAGCGGCTTTTTGCCGCACGGCACAATTCCCCCTGCACATCTGGCTTGTGGGCGCCACTCGGGGTCCATCCTCGACCAACGCTCTGGTGCACTTCGGCTTTATGAGCATTGGCGCCGTCTACGCCCTGGTGCGCGCCGGGGGGCTGTTGGAAATGCAACCGTCCCTGCGCTGGCTTCTGATTGGGGTCGGATTGTTCAGCGCTATCTTCTCCGCCGTAATCGCTCTGGGTGAGCGCAATGTGAAGGGAGTGTTGGCGTTTTCCAGCTCCAGCCAACTGGGCCTGATCTTTGTAGTGCTCGGGATGGGAGCTCACGCC
>CAZVDW010000388.1:0-2752 GCA_964625645.1 uncultured Rhodospirillaceae bacterium | reverse complement strand
TTGATCGGCGACGGCGCCGCCGGGCTCGAAATCGACCGCGTCGATTTCGACTTGGGCACGCCGCCCAACACTTACATATTGGCGATGTCGGAAGGCCATACGGATCTTATGCGGCAGGTCAATGAAGAGATCTATCTCAGTGTCCGGGGCTTCTACGGCGGCGCCGATGAGAACCCGATGGTAAGGGCGGACATGATCTACTTCAAAACGCCAGGCGACGGAGCGGTCTGGGCGCCAGGCTCGATCACCTGGTGTGGAAGCCTCGCTCATAACGGATATGACAACAACGTGTCGCTCATTACGGAAAACGTGATCAGAGGTTTTCTTAAAAACGGCACGCTCCCCTAACCTGCCTTTTACGGATTTCCAAGCCGGGCGGCTTGGCTCGACGAGAACGATCGCAAGCATCCGGCGCCGTCGGTTAGGACCGGGCAATCCGAACATCGTGCCTCCTCATCTGCTTGGACAGGAACCAGGGAATCACAGCGCACCAAATCACTCGATTCATTTCGGGCTGGACAGTTAGAGGTATTTGATCCGGGACTTGAAGATTCCATCGTCGGCCCAAGCTTGGAGCGTTTGACTTTGTTGAAGGTAGACCAATACGCTGGAAAAAAGGGGTAGCTATGTGGCGTGTCGGTGTTGATGTCGGCGGCACATTTACGGACCTGTTTGCGTGGCAGGAGGAGAGCGGTCGGACGACCACGTCGAAAATCCTTACGACGAAGGACGATCGTGTAACCGGCGTTATGCAAGCCATCGGCCAAGCCGGAATTCCTGCGGCCGAGATATCTTATTTTGCCCATGGCAGCACGACGGCAACCAATGCATTGGTCGAGCGGTCCTATCCGAGAGCGGCGCTGATCACGACCGAAGGATTTCGTGACACCATCGAGATCGGCCGACAACATCGCCAATATCTCTATGATCCCTATCAGACCAAGCCGCGTCCGATTATTCCACGCCGCTTTCGGTTCACGGTGCCGGAACGGATAAATTCGCGCGGCAAGAAACTGCAAGAGCTCGACGAGAATGCGGCCGTCGAAATTGCCAAACGTATCTCTGAGCTCGGCATTTCATCCGTCGCCATCGCCTTCATCAACGCCTATACGAACGGCACCCACGAAGAGCGCATGCGCGCCATCATTCAAGAACATTGCCCGGGAGTTTTCGTGGCGATTTCCTCTGACACCCGGGCTAAATTTCCCGAGCTTGGGCGATTCGTCACCACCGTAATCCGTGCCGTGCTCCTCCCCGTCATGCACGATTACCTGGAGCGCCTGAATCTGAGCCTGAGCGAGAGCGGCTTTCGAGGTTCGTTCCTCGTGCTCAAGAGCAACGGCGGGATGATGGGAGTTGAGCTCGCCAAAGACCGCCCGGAAGAGATTATAGAATCCGGACCCGCGGGAGGCGTCGCCTACGTCACCTATCTCAGCCAGCAGCTCGGCTTTGAGAAAGTGATCCATACGGATATGGGCGGCACCACGTTCGACGCGTCGATCGTCGAGCACGGACGCGGATTGGTGACTCACGACTACGAACTGGAGTGGGATCTGCCGATTATTGTTCCGATGCTTGATATTCGAAGCGTTGGCGCCGGCGGCGGATCCATCGCCTGGATAGATTCGGGCGGCTCATTGCGGGTCGGACCCCAAAGCGCCGGCGCCGACCCCGGTCCGATCTGTTACGGCATGGGTGGCACCGAGGTTTCCGTCACCGACGCCAATCTCTTGTTGGGGCGCCTCGAACCGACGCTCGGCGGCAAGATAGACCTCGACGCCGCGTCGATTCAACCGGCTATCGCCGCGCTTGGCGAGCAACTCGGAATGGATGCCCTTCAGACCGCCGAGGGCATCATCGCGATATCGTGCGAGAACATGGCTCAGGCCATCAAGATGGTGCTCGTCGACCGCGGCCGCGATCCGCGTGACTTCGTGCTCGCCAGTTTCGGCGGCGCAGGCCCGATGCACGCCTGTCTCATTGCGAGATCGATGAACATCCCCAAGGTGGTCGTCTCTGCCTACGCCGGAGTGGCATCGGCGTTCGGCGCCACCGTCATGGATATCCGCCACGACCTTGAAGCGCACTTCTATGCTCCGGTGGCGACGGTCGACATGGATGAACTTAGCCGGCATTACAAACGGCTGGAGGAGCAAGGCCGAGCCCTGCTCGGACGAGAGGCGCTCGCTCAGGAAGCAGTCACCGTGGCGCGCAGTGCCCAAATGCGTTACGTCGGCCAGTCATACGAAGTCACAACACCTGTACCGGGCGGTGCTCTCGATGCATCGGCGCTGGCCGAGGTCGTACGCAATTTTCATCGTGAGCATGAACTCGAGCACGGCGTCGCCTCGGAGGCCTTCGAGCCGACCTTCGTCAGCTTGGCCTTGGCGACGATCGGCAGTGTCGGGACGCCATCGATCTTCGGACGACGAGCGGCCACTCGGGCCGATTCCCGAAAGGGCGAGCGCAACGCATATTTCGACGGCCAATGGTTCAAGACGCCGATTTTTGATGGTGAAGCGCTCGCGCCCGCCACCCAGATGAGCGGGCCGGCAATCGTCGAATACAGCCACAGCTGCGCGGTCCTGCCGCCGGGATCGAAAGCCATTGTAGACGAGTTAGACAATTTGATCATCGACGTGAATGCATGACCTAAACGGTCGAGCAGGAGAGTGTGTTATGGCGACGAAAGCGCCGGAACCGAAAAAGATTAGGGACGAACCGTCGGAACTCGACCCGGTGACCTTCGAGG
>CAZVDW010000387.1:0-7452 GCA_964625645.1 uncultured Rhodospirillaceae bacterium | reverse complement strand
TGGTTCGGCCAGGGCCGATGCGGCGGCCGGCAAGGCCGCCTTTGCGGCCCAGAAATGCAGCGATTGCCATTACACCCAGGGGCCGGCCAAGGAAAAGACCATCGATGATCAGTTGGCCAAGAAGGGCCCGGAGCTTTGGTACGCCGGTTCCAAGTTCCAAGCGCCCTGGCTCGAGGCCTGGCTGCAAAAGCCCGAGGCCATCCGGCCGCTGAAGTACAACTCCTACAACGAAGAGAATCCCGGCGATCATCCCAAGCTCTCCGGCGGCGATGCCAAGAACGTCGCTGCGTTCCTGATGGGCCTGACCTCCGACGCCGTCGAGACCGGCAAGGTCAAGCCCAAGAAGAATGCCAAGGGGCGCCTGATCTTCTCCAAGAAGATGCCCTGCTCCGGTTGCCACAACTCCGTCGGCCGCAAGAAGAAAGTCGGCGGCGGACGTTCTGGCCCGTCCCTGGTGGGAGCCGGCAAGCGTCTCAACCCGGATTGGATCTTGGCTTATCTGAAACAGCCCGACGTCTTCAAGCCGGTCAAGGCCATGCCCGTGTTCGCCGGTATCCTGAGCGACAGGGACATGCTGAACGTGGCCCGCCACGTGGCCAGCTTCAAGTAAGAGAAGGGCGGAAGGATAGAGCCATGAAGAAAACAACTGCAATTTTCGCCGCGCTTCTCGGAGCCGTCGTTTTGCTGGCCGGCAACCCGGCCAGTGCCGCCGACGTGGAAAAGGTCTACAACTTCTATTGCGCCCAGTGCCACGGCACGGCCGGCAAGGGCAAGGGTCCGAACGTCACCAAGGACTTTCCCGTCAGCCCGCGCGACTTCACCAATGCCCTCGAGATGGACAAGCTGACCGACGCCGACATGAAGAACGTCATCCTGGATGGTGGTCCGGCAGCCTCGAAGTCGCCCATGATGCCGCCCTGGTCCAAGACCCTGAAGGGCGACGATGTCGATGCCCTGGTCGGATATCTGCGCAAGTTCTGCGGCTGCAAAGGCAAACAAGGCTAGGCAAGCGCTCGGCGCCGCTCTTTGGGGGGGCGGTGCCGAATGTCGATAATCGGGGAGGAGGGAGTTGCCGCGGGCTGACGCGCCGCGGCGTTCAGAACACGAATACCCAGAGAATCAGCACGATCACGACGACGTTGATCAGCATGCCTGTGAGGATGAAGGCGTCGGCTAGACGTTTTTTGCGAGTTTTCATGAAGGTAATGCAGTCGGTGATTGCTTGATCTATGTGAAGGATGTTGCTTCCGCAGCAGGTTAGATTTCGGGGCGCACGATTATGGCAAAGCATGATGATGACTGAAAACGACGGCGCATCTCCCACCGGATCGTCCAACTCTTGGGCCGGCCCGGTTCTTTTCACGGTCGTTGCCGTGGCCATGTTGGTCTTTTTTTGGTGGTTCCTGTCCTAAGTAAGGCAGCCCGCAGGGGGGCACAACGATGAATTCTGTGAATATTCCGAGGTCTTGCTCATGAAGGACTACGTGGTGCCCTTTGTGGCTGCGTTTGTGGTGTGGGGTCTCCTCTTTCTCGGTCTCGATGTGGTGATCATGAACGCCCAGGGACTGAACCTGATTTACCAGCCGTAGGGGGGACCGGTGACGCACAGCAAAGTTCTGACCGCCTGGCGCCCGTGGGTGCTGGCGGCTTTCGTAGCGACGCTGCTGGTGGCCCTGGTGCCGCTGGTCGGCGGTGCCCTCGATCTCGATGTGTCGGCCTTGGCAGCCGAAGGCGAATCGGAGGCGGCCGCTGAGCAAGCGACCCCGACTGGTCCGACCATCGCGCCGCCCAAACTGACGGCGGCCGACTATCCCAAGGTGGCCGGCGTCAACGGTCGCATCTTCGTCTGGCTGGCGGCGCAATTGCATCTCTGGTTCGCGGCTTTCGTGCTGGCCGTGCCGATCTTCGTCTTCATCATCGAAGCCATCGGCATGTACACCCGCGACCAGCGCTACGACAACATGGCCTACGAGTTCATCAAGGTCAGTATCACCGCCTATTCCTTGACCGCCATCCTGGGCGGTGTGCTGGCCATCGGCCTGATCGTCTTCTATCCACACCTCTTCCAGTACATGTCGGGCGTCTTCAAGGAATCGATGGTCTGGTATGCGGTTCTGTTCTTTGCCGAAAGCGCGGCACTCTATATCTACTATTACGGTTGGCATTGGCTGCAGGGCGGCTTCCGCAAATGGGTTCATCTGTCGCTGGGGCTGGTGCTGAACGGCGTCGGCACGGTGCTGATGTTCCTGGCCAACGCCTGGCTGACCTTCCAGATGAGCCCGGCCGGCGTCGACGCGGCCGGTATCTATTCGGGTGACATCTGGGCCGCCATCCACAATCCGCTGTGGAACCCCATCAACCTGCACCGCATGATCGCCAACGTCGCCTACGGCGGCTCCGTGGTCGGCGCCTATGCCGCCTTCCGCTTCCTCAGCGCACGCACGGCTGAGCTCAGGGCGCATTACGACTGGATGGGCTACACCGCCAACTTCATCGCCATCAGCGCGCTCTTGCCCCTGCCCTTCGCCGGCTACTATCTGACGGCCGAGATCTACGCCTACAGCCAGCAGATGGGCATCACCTTGATGGGCGGCGTCTTCGCCTGGCTCTTCATCATCCAGGCGGTGCTGATCGGCACGCTGTTTCTCTCGGCCAACTACTATCTCTGGTGCGGCATGGGGCGCAGCGACGGGGCGCCGCGCTACAACCCCTACGTCAAGTACATCGCCTTCGGCCTGGTGGCCTCGTTCCTGGTCTGGTTCACGCCGCACACCCTGGTGCTGACCAATGCCGAGCTGCGCGCCCTCGGCGGGCCCTATCACGGCATCCTCGGGCCGCTCGGCATCATGCCCGCCAAGAACACGGCGGTGAACATCATGATCATCTTCACCGCGCTCAGCTTCCAGCTCTATCGCCGCGCCAACAAGGTTCCCACCGCCTCCTGGGTGGCCGCCGGCAATGCGGCGCAGGTGGCGCTCTATCTCGCGGCGATCTGCAACATTCTCTTCCTCGGCATCTATCACGGCTATTTCACCAACACCGTCTACAAGGTCGCGGCCTCGATCCCGCAGGTGCTGACGACGCTGATCGTGATCGTCGTCAGCACCGGCCTCGATGCCGCCATGTACCGGCGCTCGCGCGAGGTGGCGCCGCTGCATTGGGGCCGCGTCTCGGAGCGCTCGCAATATGCGCTGTTCCTGCTCGCCGTGGCCTTTACCTGGCTGATGGGGCTGATGGGCTACATCCGCTCGGGCATCCGCCAGCATTGGCACGTGACGAACCTGGTGCGCGACAACTCGGTCGATGCCTTCACGCTGACCCTCGGCGCCGCCGCCAATATCGTCTCGATCGGCGTCGTGCTGTTCATGACCATGGTCATCTTCGTCTTCTGGCTGAGCCAGATCAGTAGCCGGCGGACCGCCGTCGCGCCAGGCTATTGGAAAGCGGGCGAAGCATGATCAACGTCGTCAAGGTGGTGGCTTTCGCCCTGGTCATCGTCGGCCTCTTCGCAAGCTTCTCCAATTTCGGCATCCCGCGCATCGAGCCGGCGCTGCCGCCGGTCGAGGAGGTGGTCGACCTGTCGGCGATCACGCCCGAGCAGTTCATTGCCCTGGGCGGGCGCATCTACGAGGGCAGGGGCACCTGCACGCTCTGCCACAACGAGCTTGGCCGCGCGCCAATGCTCGAGGAGGCCGCCGTGGTGGCGGAGGAGAGGCTCGCCGACGAACGCTACGAGGGCGCGGCCGAGGACGCCGAAAGCTATCTGCGGGAATCGTTGCTCGAGCCCTCGGCCTTCGTCGTCGCCGGCTTCGGCAAGAGCGGCAGCAATGATACGGAAAGCCCGATGCCGAGCGTGCTCGGCGGTGCCATCGACCTGTCCGAGGCGGAGATAGCGGCGGTTACCGCTTTCCTGCAGGATCTTGCCGGGCTCGAGGTCACGGTGGCCATTCCCACCGACATGGCCGAGGAGGAGCCCAGCGAAGACGAGGGCGAGGCCGAGCAGCGCGCCCTGCTGACCACGCCCGAGGACGCGATTCTCGAATTCGCCTGCGGCGCCTGCCACGCGGTGGGCGAGGAGGTGGGCGAGCTCGGCCCCGACCTGAACACCATCGGGGCGGCGCGCGACAGCGACTATATCCGCCGCGCCATCCTCGATCCCAACGCCGACATCGCCGAGGGCTTCGAGGAAGACATGATGCCGGCGGATTACGGCGAGCAGATGTACGCCCAGGAGCTCGAGATGCTGGTCGGCTATCTCGTGAGCCTCAAATGAGAATTCCCCGTCTCCTGCAAGCGGCGTTGGTGCTGCTCGGCGTCTATTTCGGCTTCATTGTCGTCTTCGACATCCTGCTCGCCCAGCCCATCCCGTCGAGCCTGCTGAGCATGTACATGTTCTTCGTCTTCGCCGGCGTGTTCATGGTCTTCACCTTCAGCGACGAGAGCGCGGCGGAACTGGTGGCGCCGATCAAGTCGCTGGTCGACAATCCCAACCGCAAGCTGGCGCGCAACGTGGTCTTCGTGCTGCTGCCGCTGGCCGCCGGGCTGTTCGCGTTCACGCGCCTGCTGCCGAGCTTCGAGGCGCCGCTGGAGTTGCGCTCGATCCATCCCGCGCCGCCGGCCGCGGTGACGGTGTACGGCAAGCGCTACGACCTGCTGTCGCTGGAAAACCCCTATCGCAAGCTGCAAAGCGAGGACCCGGAAGCCTTTGCCGAGGCGGTGGCCGAAGGCGCCGAGGTCTATATTCGCAATTGCCAGTTTTGCCACGGCGACAAGCTCGACGGCGACGGCCCCTATGCGGCGGGTCTCAATCCCGTGCCGCTCAATTTTCAGGACATCGGCACCATTGCCCAGCTACAGGAATCCTTCCTCTTCTGGCGTATCGCCACCGGCGGGCCGGGCCTGCCCAAGGAGGCGACGCCATGGGCCTCGTCGATGCCGATCTGGCAGGACTTTCTCAACGAGGACGAGATCTGGAAGGTCATTCTGTTCCTTTATGACTACACGGGCCATGTGCCGAGGTCGTGGGACCATGAATAGAGCCGGCAGGATATTGGTCTTGGCCCTGTCGCTTGCGGCAGCGCCGGCCTCCGCGCAACAGGGCGATGCGGACAATGGCGAAGTGATCTATTTCGAGCGCTGCGTCGGCTGTCACGGCGAGGAAGGCGACGGCGCCGGGCCGGGGGCCGAGCGCCTCAACCCGCCGCCGCGCGACTTCAGCGAAGGCGCCTACAAGTTCAAGACCACCGGCTTCGACGACTACGTGCCCAACGACGCCGATCTCTTTCGCATGATCAGCGACGGCATGCCGGGCACCGCCATGCCGGGCTGGAGCGACGTGCTGAGCGAAGCCGAGATGTGGGACCTGGTGGCCTACATCAAGATCTTCGCCGGCCTCGAGGAGGAAGAGCCGAGCGACCAGATCGACTACGGCACCCAGGTCGCGACCTCGGCCGAGAGCATCGCGCGCGGCAGCGAGCTGTTCCACGACTCCGAGCGCTGCTCCGAGTGCCATGGCGAGGAGGGCCGCGGCAACGCGGTCAAGAAGCTCAAGGACGACGGCGGCGAGCGCACCTGGCCGCGCAACATGACCAAGCCCTGGACCTTCCGCGTCAGCAACGACCCGCGCGACATCTTCACGCGCATGACCGTGGGCATTCCGGGCACCCAGATGCCGTCCTTCGACGATCCCGTGAACAAGAAGCGCCTGAGCATCGAGAATCGCTGGCACGTGGCGAATTACGTCGCCTCCCTGGCCGAGCGCGAGCGCGTGCCGCGGGCCGAGAACACGGTCATCAAGGCGGTTCGTGTCGATGGCGGCGTGCCCGCCGCTCCCGACGATGCGCGCTGGGCAGAGATCGCGCCGACGACTTTCCTGCTGGTACCCCAGATCATCGCCGAGGAGCGCTTGTTCACGCCGTCGAACGACACCATCAGCGCGCGCGTCGCCTATGACGACGAGGAACTGGCGATCCTGCTCGAATGGGACGATCGCACCAAGTCCATCCCTGGCGACATCGATGCCGAGGCCATCGCCGATCCGGATATGGCCGAGGACAGCGTCGCCGTGCAGTTCCCGGTGGCCATTCCGAGCGGCGTCCAGAAGCCCTATTTCGGCATGGGCGATGCCAGCAACCCGGTCAACATCTGGCGCTGGAGCAGCGGCACGACCGAGGCGCCGCAAAGCGCCACGCTGATGAACGCCCGCGGCTTTGGCGACATTCTGCCGCGCGACGCCGCGGCGGCCGGCCTGCAAGCCACCGGCAGCTACGCCGACGGCACCTGGCGCGTGGTCATGACGCGGCCGCTGACGCCGGCCGACGGCGAGGCCGACATCGGCTTCGAGGAGGGGCGTTTCATTCCCGTCGCCTTCGCCGCCTGGGACGGCAGCAATGCCGAGCGCGGCTCCCGCCATACGCTGACCACCTGGTATTGGCTGCTGCTCGAGCCGCCGGGAAGCTCGCGGCCGATCATCGTCGCTCTTCTCATCGTTGCCCTGATCGCCGCCGGCGAGGCCTGGTGGCAGCGCAGCGCCACGGCGAAACGGCGCAAGACCGATGTCTGAGGCGCCTGACGCTTTCGTGCCGCGGCGCGGCGTCAAGACACGGCTCGTCGGCGTGGTGCTGATCTTTCTCGGCATCCTCGACAGCCTGCTCGTTTGGCGCGGCGGTGCCACGCCTGGGGACCCCTTCCTTTTGCTGTTGGCGGCGGGTGTCGCCCTTTATGTCGTCGGCGCCATCAGAGGCCGACAGGAGGCATGACCATGTCACAAGCCGCACGAACAGAGATCGCGACTCCCCTCTCGACCGAGCCCGCCCTCGGCGGCCGCATATTGGTCGCGCTCGATGCTTCGGAGCGGGCCGACCGCGCGCTGGCCGAGGCCTTGCGCATCGTCGGCTTCGCCGGCGGCGAGGTCACCGGCATCCATGCCTATGCCGCCAAGCTGCACGACCGCCGCTTCCGCCAGATGGAAGGCGGCCTGCCCGAGCGCTATCGCCAGGAAGAGGAGATGGAGCGCCAGCGCGTGGTCCACGATTCCCTGATCACGCGCGGCCTCGACGTGATCAGCGACAGCTACCATGACAGCGCCGCCGAGACCTGTGCCGCTGCCGAGGTGCCCTATCGCCGCCTCAGCCCCGAGGGCAAGAACTACCGGCGCATTGTCGAGGCCGCGAACAGCGGCGATTTCGATATGCTGGCGCTGGGTGCGCTGGGGCTCGGGGCCGTGCCGGGCGCCGTCATCGGCACGGTTTGCGAGCGCGTCATCCGGCGCTGCGAGATCGATGCATTGGTCATCCGCGAGGCCGAGCGTGCTATCGGCGACGGCCCGCTGGTGGTCGCGCTCGACGGCTCGCCGCGCGCTTTCGCCGCTCTCAAGACGGCCCTGCGCTTGGGCCGCGAGCTTGGTGCTCCGGTGCATGCGGTGGCCGCCTACGACCCCTATTTCCACTATGT
>CAZVDW010000386.1:0-16967 GCA_964625645.1 uncultured Rhodospirillaceae bacterium | reverse complement strand
AAAGCCGTGCCCCTAAGCCTAATATCGCGGCTTGAAGAGGTCGATCTTGCAAAGGTCGAGTCTTCGTCCGGACTGTCGGTGATCCAGTATCGTGGCGAACTGATGCCGCTGGTCTCGGTAGACGGTTCCAATCCCTACGGCGGAAGCGGCATCAAGCCGGTGCTGGTGTTTGCCGACGAGCAGCACAAGATGGGCCTCGTGGTGGATCAGATTATCGATATCGTCGAAGAAGTTCTGAATATCGAGTACGCAACCGACAAGACACCGGGCTTTATCGGCGGCGCGTTGCTTGATGGCCGCACCCATACGGTGCTGGATATCGCACATTTCCTGAATATGGCTTATGGCGATTGGTATGGCGCTCATGCCACGGCAAGCGAGAGTGCGTCGAAGCCAAGCCCACGTGTCCTTCTTGTCGATGATAGCCAATTCTTCCGCAATCTCGTGCAGCCGCTCCTCAGGATCGAAGGTTATGATGTCGAGGTTGCCGAGAATGTCAGCGAAGCGCTGGCCAGGCGCGATAAAGGCCAGGAATTCGACCTCATCATCAGCGATATCGAGATGCCAGGTGCTGATGGTTTCGAGTTCGCTCGGGAATGCCGCGGCCGCGGGCCGTGGAAGCGGACCCCGATGATTGCGCTTTCGGCTTACGCGACGCCGGAAAATTTCGACATGGGTCGGAGTGTGGGCTTTGACGATTTTGTCGCTAAATTCGACCGCGACACCCTGATGAGCGCTATCACGAAGACTATCTCGTCCAAGGAGGAAGCCGTCGCATGACCGATACACAGACTTTGACGAGGACGCCGTCAGCCAGCGGCGACTTGCATGAGCTCGATGCGGATCAGGTTGCGAGCAGTGACTTCGTGACCATGACGGTGGCTGGCCAAATGGTCGGCCTGCCCATCCTCTCGGTCCAGGATATTTTCCAGCCGAACGTGATCACACGCGTGCCTTTGGCGCGGCCGGAAGTCGCGGGGTCGCTGAATTTGCGTGGCCGCATCGTCACCGCAATCGATATGCGCGTTCGCCTGGGATTGGCGCCCTTGGACGCCGATCAAGAGCCCATGAGTGTGGTGGTCGAGTACGAAAACGAGCTTTACAGCTTGATTTTCGACAGCGTCGGCGATGTCATGAGCCTTCCGGATGATTGGATCGAGAGAAACCCGGCCACGCTGGACGAGGTTTGGCGAGCGGTATCTGTGGGGATATACAGACTCGACGCGGAACTGCTGGCAGTGCTAGACGTAGCGCGAATACTGGACTTCGGCGGCTAAGCTGCTGCCGAGGCCCGGCCTGCCGCAGCCTTCTCGCGTGAACACATATCTCCTTTTCTAAGACGGATGCCTCATGAAGACCTGTTTGGTCGTTGACGACTCCAGAGTGGTGAGGACGGTCGCTCGGCGGATCGTCGAAGAGATTGGTTTCGAGGTGACGGAAGCCGAGAATGGCGAGATGGCGGTGGCGGCATGCGAGGCAGCAATGCCCGACGCTATCATGCTCGATTGGAACATGCCGGTCATGAACGGGCTGGAGTTCATAGCCGCGTTGCGGCAAATGCCGGGCGGGGATGCGCCGAAGGTGATCTTCTGCACCACGGAAAATGACATGGCGCATATCGTCGAAGCCATGTCGATGGGCGCGAACGAATACATCATGAAGCCTTTCGATGGCGACATCGTTAAGTCGAAGTTCACCCAGGTCGGGTTGATTGACTGACGTGTCGGGTTCCACTGCGCCATCTGGCCCTATTCGGGTTCTTATTTGCGATGATTCAGCGGTGGTCCGGGGAATCTTGCGGCGTTTCCTCGAGAAGGAAGACGACATTGCCGTTGTGGACGCGGTGCCCAACGGCAAGGTTGCCGTCGAGCGGATCAGCAAAATCGATGTGGACGTGGTCATTCTCGATATCGAGATGCCGGTAATGGATGGGCTGGAAGCTCTTCCAAAACTCCTCAAGGCAGACCCCTCCATGAAAGTCATCATGGCTTCGACGCTGACCGACCGGAACGCTTCCATCAGCTTGAAGGCGCTTGATGATGGGGCGGCGGATTACGTGCCGAAGCCGAGCGCCGGGCGAATCGGCGGCGCCTACGATTTTCAGCGTGAAGTCGTGGAAAAAGTCCGTGTCCACGGCCAGCATGGCGGGAAGGTAGGCAAGCCACCCGCGGGCGATGGTAGGTCTCGGAATGCCGGCGACCAAGTTACCACGCCGGTGGCGGGCGGCAAGAAGACGACGGCGGCACCTAAGAACGAGGCTGCCGCCAAAAAGTCTCTCTACGCGGGCGCCTCCATCGTACTTACCCAAGAGCCCATGCTCGCGCCCCAGGTACTTGCTATCGGCGCTTCGACGGGCGGGCCGCAGGCATTGCTGGATGTTCTCAAGGAGTTTCGCGGCTTCCGTTACCCGATACTGGTCACCCAGCATATGCCGCCGACATTCACCAAGATCTTTGCCGAGCGGCTGGAGCGGGTGACCGGAATCCCCGCCGACGAGGCGGCTGATGGCGATGTCATCACGGGCGGGCGCATTTATGTCGCGCCGGGCGATTACCACATGATCGCGGAGACCGATGGCAAGGTTGGGCGCCTGCGGATCACCCAGTCACCACCGGAGAATTTCTGCCGGCCTGCTGTCGATCCCATGTTGCGCAGTCTGGCCGAGGTATACCGCAACCGTGTACTGACCGTCATCATGACGGGCATGGGACATGATGGCCTTGATGGAGCGCGACGCTTACGCGAGCTTGGCAGTTGCGTGGTCGCTCAGGACGAAGCGACCAGCGTTGTCTGGGGAATGCCCGGAGCGGTCGCGACGGCGGGCTTGTGCTGTGCGGTGCTGCCAAAAGATGAGATCGCGGCCTATGTGCGGAAAGTATTTGGGGCCAAATAATCATGTCGCCTCAGGATTTCGAGTATATCAGCACCGTGATACGCGACCGGTCGGGCCTGGTCCTGACCAAGGAGAAAACCTACCTGCTGGAATCGCGCCTGATGCCGTTGACGCGGAACCACGGCGTCGAAACGGTGGATCAACTCATCACCAAAGCCCGCGGCAAGGGGATGGAGACGCTGATCAACGAAGTGGTCGAGGCGATGACCACGAACGAGACGTTCTTTTTTCGCGATAGCCGCCCGTTCGAGGAATTCAAGAATTTCGTGTTGCCGTCCCTGCGCGAGGGCCGGCATATGCAAAAAAAGATCCGCATCTGGTGTGCCGCCTGCTCGACGGGGCAGGAGCCTTATTCGCTGGCCATGATCCTCAAGGATGCCGGTAGCGAAATGGCGGGCTGGCGAAACGATATCGTGGCAACTGATCTGTCGAACGAAGCTTTGGGAAAAGCCAAGGTTGGACTGTATTCGCAGTTCGAAGTGCAGCGCGGATTACCGGTTAAAATGTTGATGCAATATTTCAAACAGGTAAACGAGACGTGGCAAATCGATAGTGCCATTCGTGCCATGGTAACATTCCGTATTCTCAATCTATTAAAGAACTTCGATGCGCTCGGAAAGTTCGATACGGTGTTTTGCCGAAATGTCCTGATATATTTTGATCCGGATACAAAGAGACGTGTCCTGGACAATATTCGCGATCGCATGACAGACGACGGATACCTTTTTCTCGGCGGCTCGGAAACCGTGATCGGCGTCACCGAAGCCTTCAAGCGTGTTGAGGGGCATCGCGGCGTCTATGTGCCGACGTAACAGCGCCGATATCCTGCTCACGCCGCCGTGTTGATGCGCCCGAAAGCGGCTTCCATTTCGCGGCGAACACGCACCGCCTCGTCGCTATCGTCGATCGCGGCGTCGGACCAGGTGAGCAGCTCGCCTTCGGCGATGTCGCGGGTCAGGGCAACGTCACCGGCGAGACCAAGCGGCAGGCCGCCCATGGCAAGCGACTGCGGCGCCGGCACCTGCTTGCCCCAGACCATATAGCCGCCCTCGCCATCCAGCATCTCGCCCTTTTTGAGGGGGCGCTTGGCGCAGGCCACCACATCGGAGCGGAAGCCCGTCGGCGATCCCGTCGGCTCACCCCGTAGCGCCGCCGATGCAACGGATATGCCGAGCTCGAGACCGATCATGTGGATCGGCCGGTACAAGGCCGCATAGTGGAAGCTGGTGTCCGGCAGCATGCGGTACTCCTCGAAGCAGTGCCGCACATAGTCGTTGTCGCCTTCGATGACCACGTAGGTGCCCATCATCAGGTCGTTCTCGACCGGCGTCATGTCGCGGTTGAGGGACGACACCACCTCCGTCGTGCCGGCGTGGCTGGTGCTGCCGCCCGCGGCTCGTGGCTTGAGCACTTCGGCAAGCTCGTCCTGGGAGCAGGGCGGAAAGGACAGTCCGCCCGGCTGTGGCGTCAGGCCCGTCGCGTTGCACACCGCCGTCATCTCGATGCCGGACTTGGTGCCATCGATGAAGGAGTTGAACATCTTCGGATTCATGCCGCCGCGTTCCGCCATCTCGGGTCTGAAACGGAAGTTGTCCCACACCGTGTCGGGCGTGGAGCGGTGGAAATCCGGGTGATAGCGCGTGCCCTTGCCGGCACAGACCACGCTGAAACCGCAGGCCCGCGCCCAGTCCACATGTTCGGCTATCAGGGCCGGCTGGTCGCCCCAGGCAAGGCTGTAGACGACGCCCGCGCGCTCGGCCCGGCGCGCCAGCAGCGGACCGGCCACCACATCCGCTTCCACGTTGACCATGATGATGTGTTTGCCGTTGTCGATAGCAGCCAGGCAATGGCGAATGCCGATACGCGGGTCGCCCGTGGCCTCGATCAGAACCTCAAGCGCCGGGTGCGACAGCAATGCCTGTGCGTCATCGCCGATATGCGTGGCACCGGTCTTCGCGGCACTATCGAGATCCGCTGCCGCGAGTTGATCGTCACTCCAACCGGCGCCACGGCAATTGACCGCGGCCTTGGCGACGTCGAGATCGGCGATACCGAGCACGTGCAAGCCTGTCGTCAGGCGCGCCTGGGCCAGAAACATGGTGCCGAACTTGCCCGCACCGATGATGCCCGCTCGTACCGGCTCACCGGCCTCGGCCCGCGCCGCCAACATTCTCGATAGATTCATTCTCGGTCCCTCATTATCGCAAGCTGATCAGGATACTGACATGGGCTGGCTCGCCCGGAAGCCAAACAGCGGTCCATCTTCATAGCGCAACACCACGGCCTGGACCACACTATCCAAAGGGATAGGCGCATTCCCCAGCAGGCGCGTGGCCAGCCGCACGCCTTCGTCGAGATCGACGATGCCGTTGTGCAATGGTGCCTCGCCGCCAAAAGCGGCGGGGACCACATGGATCACGGTGCGCGAATAGAGCCGGCCGCGGCCGCATAACGCTATCCAGCGCATCGCCTGCGACCAGCATGAGGGGCAATAGGGCTTGGGCGGGAATGTCGGCAGCTCGCAGGCCTCGCAGCGCGTCGTCGTGAGCCGGCCGTCTGCCAGCGCCTGCCAGAAAGGTTCGGTAAAGGCCGTGACGCGCGGTGGCCAGGGCCGGCTGCGCGCCACATCGACGCTTGCCAGACGGTCGCTCATCGCACCGCCTCCAGGACTTGCACCAGGGCGGCATTGTAGTTGCCAAGCTCGCAACAGGTCAGCGCTAGCGTTGCGTTCTTGACCTGACGATCGCCGGCGCGCCCGCGCAATTGTTCGAGGCATTCGTAGATGTCGTAGAGCGGCGTCACGAATGGCGGGTGGCCGCGCGACAGGCAACCGCCGGAGGAGCAAATGGGAATGCGCCCGCCGAGCGTCGTCTCGCCTGCCTCCGCCTGCGCCGCGCCACGGCCACGGTCGCACAGGCCGAGCGCTTCGCTGACCAGCACTTCGGTGATGGTACAGGGCGCATAGAGCTCGGCGAAATCGATATCCGCCATGGCGATGCCCGCCGCCTCGCAAGCCGCGTTGCCCGCGCGGGTTGCCGCCGCGAAGGCCGTCATGTCGTTGGGCAGGTCGCTGATCTGGTGCACGCCCTCGTGGTGGAAGCCGCGCCCGCGCAGTCGCGCATAGGGCCGGCCGCCGGCTTTGGCGACAGCCTCGCTCGCCACCACCAGGCAGACCGCGCCATCGTCGCGCGCCGGCACGTCATAGAGCCCGAGGGGCTCGACGATGGGGCGTTGCGCGACGACATCCGCGACCGTGATTGGCTCGCGGAAATGGGCCAGGGGGTTGAGCGCGGCGTGCCGGCGGTTCTTGACCGCGACGCTGGCCAGTTGCTCGCGCGTGGCGCCAAAGTCGTGCATGTAGCGCATGGCGTCCATGGCGTACCAGGAAATCGGCGTGAAGCCGAACGGCGTATGGAAGTCGACGTCGCCGGTCATGCGCATGGTCTCGTTGGACTGCTCGCCTGCGGTCATCGCCGATTCCATGTTGATGCCGAGCGCCAGTGCCACCTCGGCGTGCCCCAAGCGCACTTCCTTGACCGCCTGGTCGAAGGCGAGGCCGCCGGTCATGCCGTTGCCCAGCACTTCCATCACGGCGCCATCCAGCGGCAGGCGCAGCAGGTCCGCCATGAAGGTCGCGAAATACTTTTGCACCGTGCCGGAGCGGCATTGCGCCAGCACCAGGGCATCGATCTGCTCCTTGGCCACGCCGGCATCGGCCACCGCGTCGAGCACCAGACCGGTCAGTATCTCATGCTCGACGACCTGGATGGGCTCCTCGGAGCTCGATTGCAGGCGGCCCACCGGACAGGCGGCGGCGCCGATCAGGGCGACATCATTGCTCATGCGTTGTACCGCAGGGCCTCAGGTGGCGGCATTGGCGAAAATGTCGGCCCGTCGATTTCCATAGACATCGCCAGGCTCCCTCATCCCTGCCAGAGGCGGCAGGGATGATAGGAGCGAGATGGCAGGCGATCAAGCAGACGGCTAATTCCCCGTTTGGAGAGCCGCGATCACCGCCTCGGCGACTTGATCGGTCGTGGCATCGCCGCCGAGGTCGGGCGGCAACACGTCGCCCTCGCGGGCCACGCGCTCGATGGCGCCATGCAGACGCGTCGCCGACTCGGCCTCGCCGAGATGGTCGAGCATCATGGCACCACTGGCGACCGCCGCCAGGGGATTGGCGATGCCCTTGCCGACGATATCCGGCGCCGAGCCGTGCACGGGCTCGAACATGGAGGGGGCACGGCGCTCGGGATCCAGATTGGCGCTCGCCGCCATGCCCAGGCTGCCGCTCAGGGCGCCGGCGAGGTCCGAGAGAATGTCCGCATGCAGATTGGTGGCCACGACCACGTCGAAGGCCGCCGGATTGAGCACCATCAGCGCGGCGCAGGCATCGACCAGAACGAACGCGGTCTCGATGTCGGGATAGTCGGCCGCGACTTCGCGAAAGATCTCGTCCCACATCACCATGCCATGCTTCTGCGCATTCGATTTTGTCACACATGTCAAATGTTTACGACTACGAGTTCGAGCAACGTCTAAGGCAAAACGGAAGATGCGCTCGACGCCCACACGGGTGAAGACCGTGCTCTCCATGGCGGTCTCGATGGGCGTGCCGCGGTGACTGCGCCCGCCGATGCCGGCATATTCGCCTTCGCTGTTCTCGCGCACGATCAGCCAGTCCACATGCTGGCCGAGCTCGGGCCGCAAAGGCCCGTCGAGGCCGGGAAGCAGGCGCGCCGGGCGCAGATTGGCATATTGGTCGAGGCCCCGGCAGATGGCCAGGCGCAGGCCCCACAGCGTCACGTCGTCGGGGATGGTGGGATCGCCCACGGCGCCGAAATATATCGCGTCGAAGGCCCGCAGCGTGTCCACGCCGTTGATTGGCATCATCACGCCATGTTGGTGCCAGTAATTCGAGCCCCAGGGGAAGTCCTCGGTCTCCAGGGCAAAGCCGTCGAGGCCAGCCACTGCCTGCAAGACGCGCATGCCCGCGCTTGCCACTTCAGGTCCGATTCCGTCACCGCCGATAACGGCGATCTTGTGCGTGCGCGTCACTCGCGCCTCCTTACGTCTGCCATAGGTCCCCGGATGTCGGCAAACAACACAAAGCCGTACGCTGCGCAAGCGCTTCTCGTGATAGTCTCCGGGCCGATGAAATTCCTGACCGCCATTGCCGTTTTGATCGTCGCGTTCCCCACGCTGGCGCAGGAGGAGGAGGGCGCGGCGCCACTGCCGGAGGCAACGGAGCCCGAGTTCTTCGCGCCTGCTCCTCCCGGCGTGGCCAGCCGGCTCGCCGTGACCCATGGCGACTGCCTGGAAGGTTTCGACATTTCCGTCCATCCGACATCGCGCAAGCGCTATTTCTGCCGCAGTTGGGGAGCTGGCGGCGCCGACGGCTGCAACACGCCCTTCCGCGCCAGGCGAGGCTCGCACAGGATAGAGCAGGATTTAGCGGTCTATGTTTGCGAGGCGCGCCGCGACGTGCCGCCGCCGCGCCCAGGTGTTTGCCGGCTGCCGTTTCCCTACCAGCAGGTCCCGGCCCATCTTGTCCGCGAGGGAACGGCCTATCGCTGTGTCAGCGCGCCACTGGCTTGCGGCGAAGGCTTTTCCTATGTCGAAGGATCGGCGCGTTTCGACAGCCGCTTCGAGCAATTCGAGTATCTTTGCGGCAGGTGACACGAGGCGTTTCTGCCCACAGCATCGTGTGCTAGGTTCGCGCCAGCCGACCCCCTGAACAATGAGAGGCCTGCAATGAGATTGGCAATGGCGGCCTGTGCCAAAGCGTTTGAATATGTCTCCGGCTCCCTGGCTTTCGTCGCGGCCCGCGAGCGCTTCGAGGACACGTGCGGGAATTGAGCGTCGGGCGCAAGACATGAAACCGCTCGGAATCACCATGGGCGACCCCAGCGGGGTCGGGCCTGAGATCATATGCAAGGCCCTGGCGGCGTTGCCGGCCGAGAAGCGTGCCGGCATCGTCGTCATCGGCAACCCCGATATCCTCGCCCGCGCCAACGACGTGACCGCCGCCGCGGTGCGCTTCGGCAATGGCGATGGCGTGCGCGTCATCGCTGTCGATACCCCGGAGCTGGAGACCATTCGCGACGGCGGGATTTCCCCCGGTGGCGGCCACGCCGCCTATGGCTATGTGGTCAAGGCGGTCGAGATGGCGCGGGCGGACGAGATATCGGTGATCGTCACGGCGCCGCTCAACAAGGCCGCTCTGCACCGCGCCGGGCACAAATATGACGGCCACACCGGGCTGATGCAGCATCTTTGCGGTGCGCCGTCGTCGTTCATGCTGCTCTATTCGGAGGCGCTTTCCTGCATCCATGTCTCCACCCATGTTTCCCTGGCCGAGGCCATCAGGCGTACGCGCAAGCAGCGGGTGCTCGAGACCATCCGGGTTGGCAATGCCCATTTCCGCCGCCTCGGCATCGCCAAGCCGCGCATCGCCTGTGCCGGGCTCAATCCCCATTGCGGCGAGGGCGGCCTGTTCGGCGATGAGGACATGCGCGAGATCACCCCCGCCATCGAGGCGGCCCGGGCCGAGGGCATTGAGGTTAGCGGACCTTATCCACCCGATACGGTTTTCTTCCGCGCCCATCGCGGCGAGTTCGACCTGGTGGTGGCGAACTACCACGACCAGGGCCACATCCCGAGCAAGCTGATCGCCTTCGAGACGACGGTGAACGTATCGCTGGGCCTGCCCATACAGCGCGCCTCGGTCGACCACGGCACCGCGTTCGATATCGCCTGGACCGGCAAGGCGGACCACACCAACATGCTGGCCGCGCTCGCTTATGGCCGGCGGATTGCCGAAGCGCCGCCGTTGGAGACCGTTTGACGCAAGTCGCCATTGTCGCCGACGATCTGACCGGAGCCTTCGACGCCGCCGCGCCGTTTGCCGCACGGGGCCTGGCGACCGAGGTTGCGACCACGCCGGAGAGCCTGAGCGCCGACAGCGATGTGGTATCGTTGACAACGGCCTCGCGCCACCTGCCGTCCGGCGATGCGCAAGCCGCGGTCAAAGTGGGCTGTGCCGCGTTGGCGCGGCTGGCGCCGGCGGTCTGGTTCAAGAAGATAGATTCCACCTTGCGCGGCAACGTTGCCGTCGAGCTGGTCGCGGCGCTTGCCGCCAGCGGCCGGGGGGAGCTCGTCGTGGCGCCCGCCGTGCCTTCCCAGGGTCGCACCGTGGCCGGCGGCGAAGTCCGCGTCCACGGCGTGCCATTGGCGCAAACCGAGTTCGTGCACGATGCGGTCGCCGCGGCCTCGGCCCGGCCGCTGGCGGCGCAACTTGGCGCCGTGGATCCTTCGCTGGTCTGTCAGGCGGTAAACGGCGAGCCGCCCCGCAACGGCCGGCGGGCCTGGATCGCCGATGCCGCCGACGACGCCGATCTTGCGGCCATCGCGGACTGGGCGTTGCGGCGGGCGGACACCGCCTTGTTGGCCGGTGCCGCCGGGCTTGGCACCGCGCTGGCAGGCGCGCTGGCGCCGCAACCCGTGTCGCTGGCGCTGCCCGGCGCCGCCGCCAAGCCCATCCTCACCGTGCTCGGCTCGCGCGCTGCCGTGGGTCGGAGACAGGCGGCGGCGCTGCTGGCGCGTGGCGATTGCGAGGATTGGCTTGCGCCCGGTGGCCGGCTCGCCCTCGACGGCGTGGCCGCCGGCAGCGGCGATGCGCTGCTGCGCGTTCCCACGGCCGAGACCGAGCTGCCCGCCGATGCCGTTGCAGCAGCCCTGGGCCGGAGCGTTGCCGCCGTGCTCGAACGCCGCCCTTTCGGCACGCTGCTGGTCACCGGCGGGGACACCGCCGCGGCGGTGTTGGCGGCGCTCGGCAGTGGCCTTGTCAGACTTTTTGGCGAGGTCGCCCCAGGCGTGCCTTTGTCACGGCTTTGCCATCGCGGCCGGCCGCTCTGGCTCGTCACCAAGGCCGGTGGTTTCGGCAGCGACGATCTTTTTGCGCGCCTGCCGGCGTTACTCGGCGCGGCTGGTGCCTAGGGCGTACCAATCGAGATTCCGCGTCAGCAGCATGGTCAGGGCGAGGCTGGCGAAGAGCAGCCCTGAGCCCAGCAAAAGCGCGTGTGCTTCAGATTGCAATACCACGAACAGGGCGCCATAGACCAAGCCGAGCAACCCGGCAAGGGCGATGCCTCGGGCGCGGCTACGCGCGATGGCTGAGACGTAATGCCCAAGCAGGGCCACGGTCGAGGTCGCGGCAAGTCCGTAACCGGCGCCAAAGCCGACCACTTCCGATAGCGACAACAGCAGCAGGAAGAAGAGGCAAAGCGCCGCCACCACCATGGCGTATTGCACCGGATGAAAGCGCAATCCGGATAGCGTTTCGAACACGAACAATGTGCAGGCGATGAGAATGACGAACAGCACGCCGTATTTTACCGAGCGCTCACTTTTGAGGTAATGATCCACGGGGTCCACCAGGCGCGCGACGACGGCGCCGGTGTCAAGCTCGCGGCGCAGCGTATCGGCGGACGCGACATCGCTGGTCCAGGCTTGCGGCAGGGCGCGGGCGAAACGCGAGATCTGCCACGCCGCGCTAAAGCCATCGTCGCTAATGGCCGCATCGGCCGGCAAATGGGGGGCGACGAAGCTCGGATGCGGCCAGTCCGCGGCAACAGCCACATCCGTGCGCGCACCGACGGGCAGAAAGCCGATCGAGCCGCTGCCGCGAATAGTGAGCGTCAGGGAGAAGGCGAGCGGCCAGGCACTTGCCTCTTCGGGCAAGGTCGGCAGGGCTGCCGACACCGTATCGCGAGCCGCATGGGGAACATGGAAGGCGAGGTCGCTGTTGCTCCAACGGGCTTCGCGCACGTCGACGATGCCCGCCAAATCGGAGACCAGGATATCGAGCCGCGCTTCCTGCCAGGCCACGGCATCTTCGGCAACGCCCAACGCCTCAAGGTCCGGCATGACGAAGCTGCCGGCCAGCCCGACCGCGGCGTCGTAGACCACGGTCTCGTATATCGAGCGATGGCGCGTCTGTGTTCTGGATGCGGCTTCTACGGCCAGGGCCTCCGGCAGCATGATCAGAAACTTGCGGTCGTCGGTCGAAACCCAGCCGCGTTCCACATGCCAGGCGCCGACCGCATATGGGACGATCAGGACGGGGCCGATCAGGCGTTGCTCGCCGCCCCAGGCCTGGGCGATTTCCGCGGCCGCCGCGGCGCCGTGCTGCTGACGCTCGGCAATCAGCGTCCGAATGCTTTGCAAGGGTATCAGGCTTGCCAGGCACAGGGCCGCGATGACACCGAGCTTGACGTAAGCATATGACCGGGGATTGTCGAATAGCGCGCGCATGCCCATGACCAGCCTCTGTGGGGGAAGGGGCGTGCAATAAGCCAACAGGTTTCGGCAACACTATGTCCCGTTCGGGGCGATCCCGTGGCGCAGCCTATGTGCCTACGGTGAGGGTGGCGGTGAGCCGGCGCAACGTGGCCAACAGGCTGAGGGCGGTGATGCGCCCGGTGCGCGGATTCTCCTCGCTTGGCACGTTCTCGATGGTCATGGAGAAGCGCGCGCTATCCGCCTCGACCTCGATGTGATGGGTATTGCGGCTCAACGCGGGGTCGGCCCAGATTTCCAGGTGCGTGCGCTCAGGTCCGATCCCGGCAAGGCTCAGCGCCGCCGCGACATTGACGTTGGCGGGGAAGCCCCGCGCGCCATCGCGGGCATTGCCGTCAAATATCTTCAACGGCGCAGTCAGGCCGTCGAGGCGAATATCGTGTTCCGCCAGATACGGAGCGCCTGCCAATGACGCCGGCGGTTTGCGTGTGATCATGCGCACGCTGGCGATCTTGCCCTCGGCGGCGGCGCGAACCGCATCGAGGCCGATCAGGGCGCCTGTCGGTGCTATGATGTGTCCGCCGCCGCGCGCAGCCAGGTCGATCAGGTCTTCGTGGGCAAGCAAGGCGCCGATGCTCGCGGGGATCAGCGTGCGGCCCGCCGCCAGAGCAGGCTCGGCGATATCGCGAAAGACACTGGCAGGCGCGCACTCGACGATGACGTCGGCCAGCGTGGCGAGTTGCGCAGCCTCAACCACCTCGGGCGGGGTCGAGAAATCGGCGATTCGTCCGCGCGCCCGTTCCAAATCGCGGGCGGCCACGGCGGCAAGCGCGAGGCCGGGGATGCCCTGCTCCAACCCCCGTGCCACGGCCATGCCGATGGCGCCGAGGCCCGCCACGCCGACCCGCAATGCCGAAACAGTGTCAGCCAAGAACGTCCTCCGGCTCAGAATCCGCAAAACAGATTTCTCGCGGTTGTCTGCATTCTTGGCGGGATAGCTGTAGTCGTCAACGCGCCGCGCCGCCATCCGCCGGCAATTTCGCGCGGTTTGCGCAATCCTCTCGACAAATACGTTTGAAAACGTACACTTTTGCTGTCTCGGGGGTGGCCATCGCTGCGGCTTGCGCCCAGATGGATAGGTACTGAGGTGATGGTCGAGAGCGGTTCCGCATGTATCGGTCTAGCGACGTAATCAGGCCCAAGACCAAGATCCGCGTCGAACTGCAACAGGGCGACGGAACGGCCTTTGAAGGTTTCGTCTTCGTGGCGGGGCATGAGCGCGTGCTTGATTTGCTGAACGGCAAGGAGCTGTTCCTGCCTTTCGAGCACCTGGATGGCCGCTATGTGATGATCAACAAGCAGATCATCGCCTTCGTCTGGCCCCAGGACGAGAAATGGATGGGCGCGACATATAAGCCAGCACCATTGGATCCCGGCGCCGTTGGCCAGAGAGCATCGGGCGGCTAGTCCGGTCTGGCCCGGCATGCAGCGATTTTCATGGCTCAGAGCGGCTCGGCTTCCGGCATGGGCGATGGCTGGCGCGCTGCTTGCGGCGGCGCCCGCGTTGGCGGATTTCGAGCATGCCCTGGCCGCCTATGAGCGCGGTGACTACGTCACGGCGTTGCGCGAATTCATTCCCTTGGGCGAGAACGGCGACCCCCAGGCGCAATTCAATCTCGGGCTGATTTACGACTACGGCCTTGGCACCGAGGAAGACGACTCCGAGGCTGCGCGCTGGTATCGCATGGCGGCCGGCCATGGCCATGTGCGCGCGCAAACCAATCTCGGTGTGCTGTATCAGTCCGGCAGCGGCGTGTCTCAGGACTTCGGCCAGGCGCTCGCCTGGTACCTCATGGCGGCCGACAAGGGTTTTGCCCTGGCGCAATACAATCTCGGTGTGTTGTACGAGCGTGGCCTCGGTGTCGGCGTGGATCGCGAGACGGCGCAGCAATGGTATCGCCGGGCCGCTGAAGCCGGCGATGATGAGGCCGCGGCCAGACTCGGCCTGATGCTTGCCGATGGCAGCGATCCCACAGGATATGCCGAAGCGCGGCAATGGTTGCTGCAAGCGGCGGAGGCGGGGTTCGCCTCCGCCCAGACGCGGCTTGGCGAGCTTTTGGATGATGGTCTTGGCGGCGCCGAGGATCCACAGGCGGCGCGCAGCTTTTTCCTCGATGCCGCCGACCAGGGCGATACCAACGCGCTTGCCGATCTCGGCTTGCTCTACTACCTCGGGCGCGGTGTCGACCAGGACCATGCCGCGGCCTTGCGTTATTTCCGGCTTGCGGCGCAGGGCGGCAATATTCCGGCACAGTTCAATGTCGGCGGCATGTACGAATATGGCGAAGGCGTGCTGGCCAACCCTGCCATCGCCGCCGAGTGGTATCTCCTGGCCGCCGATGCCGGCGACGCCGATGCCCAGGTGGCTTTGGGCCGGCTCTATGAATCCGGTGCGGGGGTCGGCCACAATCCCGGCAGGGCCGAGGAATGGTATCTGCGCGCCGCCATGGCGGATCACCCGGAAGGGCAATTCCGCTTCGGCTATCTGACCTATCGCAGGGGCGGCGCGCGGCGCTACGAGGAGGCCATGGCGTGGTTCCTCAAGGCGGCTGCCGGCGGCGATACCCGCGCCCAGTACAATCTCGGCGTCATGCACGAGAGCGGCCATGGCACGGACGCGGACGTGACGCAGGCCCGCGATTGGTATCGCACCGCCGCCATGGCCGGCCATCTCGGCGCCCAGTTCCGCCTCGGCGTGCTGCATAGCGGCGAGCGTGCCGATGCGGAGGACCTGGAAATCGCCGTCGACTGGTATCGCATGGCGGGCGACGCCGGGCATACGCTGTCGCAGGTCAATCTCGGCGTGCTGTATTTGCGCGGGCGCGGGCTCGAGACGAACCTCGGCCAGGCCGCGTCCTGGTTCCGCAAGGCGGCTGAGGCTGGCGAGCCGTCGGGCCAGTACAATCTCGGCCTGTTGCTGTCCGAGGGATTGGGCGAGGATCGCAGCGCGGTGCGGGCGCTGATGTGGCTGACGCTGGCATCGGATGCGGGTTACGGCGCGGCGGACGAGGCCTTGGCGAATCTCGAGGACACCACCAGCCAGGCCGAGCGCGACGCGGCCAGGCGCCTTGCCGACAACTGGCGAGCTCCGGCCGAGCGTTAGAGCTCCGGCACGGTGATATCGACACCCTCCAGCGACACGCTCTTGAGCTTCGCGCGGTGGTGCACCGCCTCGAAGGGAAAGCGCCGGGTGGCGTCGAAGCCGACCTTGGCGCCGAGATAGTCGGGGAAGCTCGGGTTGAGGCCGTGGCCGAAGGTCTTGTCCACGGTGACGATGCCGTGGGTCGGATCGAGGCGCGTCGCCATGGCCCACTCGACGTCGGCGGGATCGCGGATATCGACGTCGTCGTCGACCACGGTGACCATCTTCAGCGGCGGGAAGGCGGCGAAGGTGGCGAGGATCGCCTGCTTGCTCCAGCCGGCCCGGGTCTGGGTCATCTGCACCACGGCGTGGTAGAAGCCACAGCCGCCGTGGCTGAAATAGACGTCGCGCACCCCCGGCACCTGGCGCTGCACCAGGGCCAGCACGTTGGCCTCGCCGAGCAGGCCGACCGAGTTGAAGACCTCGGCGCCCGAGATGATGGTCTGGAAGATCGGCTTGTCGCGATGGTGCACCGCCTTGACATGCACCACGGGGCGCGGCTCGCGCATGGCGTAGTAGCCGGTGACCTCGGCGAAGGGGCCTTCGTCGGCGAGCTCGCCCGGCACCATCTCGCATTCGAGGGCGAACATGGCGTGCGCCACCAGCTCGACGCCCGGGCGCGCACCCGCCACCAGCTCCAGCGGCTTGCCGTGGAACTCGCTGGCGATACCGAGCTCGTCGCTGTCGATGGGTGCCGCCTCGGCCGGCGTCGCGGCAGCAAAGTGCAGCCCCGGCCCGACGCCGATATTGATAGATAAGGCTAAGGTTTCCCCCCGCGCGGCGGCGCGCTCGAGATAGCTCTCGAGGTGGCGGCCGGCGTCGATGTTGACCACCAGGGTATTGCGATTTGCAACCATGAAGCGCTGAATTGACGCATTACGCACGCCGCTCTCCGGATCGCGGGCGATGACCACGCCGGCATCGAGATAGGGCCCGCCGTCTTCCAGGGCGTGGGTCGGGATCGGCAGCCTGGCGAGATTGACGCGCTGCTGGCGCCTGGCGAGCACCGGGCCGTCGTCGCGCACCACGGGCGGGCGCGGGCGCTTCTGCCAGCGGGCGATGCGCTCGCCGACATAGCCGGGCAGCGCAGCCTCGTCCTGGCCGGTCACCGCAGCCAGCAGCTCGCGTGACCAGTAAAGCCCTGTAAAGACGGGATAATCGCTGCCCGCCACGGATTCGAACAGCACCGCCCGCGGGCCCCCTTCATAGGCCGCCGCGATGGCCGCCAGGTCGTGCACCGGATCGACCGTGCTATGGACGCGCACCAGCCGGCCCAGCTTGTCGAGGCGGGCGATGATGGTGCCGAGATCGTGAATGGACGAGCGCGCCATGGTGCTGTCTCCTTATCCTCTCCAGCTATAGGCACAAACGCGCCGCCGCGCTATCCTTCGCCACGTGGGGGTGCGATTTGGAGAGGAGAGGGCAATGATCTGCGCATTCCGATGAAAACGGCCACCGATTCCGACGGAAAGCGGCCACCTGTTCCGATCCAAAGCGGCCACTTTGTCCGCTGGTCGAATTGGGCGTCGTGATCGTCGCCGTTGGGTGAGTCTTTGATGTCATTTTCGTTCC
>CAZVDW010000385.1:0-7835 GCA_964625645.1 uncultured Rhodospirillaceae bacterium | reverse complement strand
GCTTGCCAGCGCGCGCCTCGGCGCGGTGCATTCGGTGGTCTTCGGCGGCTTCGCTCCGCGCGAGCTGGCGACGCGCATCGACGATGCCCAGCCCAAGCTCATCGTTGCCGGCAGCTGCGGCATCGAGCCGGGCCGCCTGGTGCCCTACAAGCCGCTGCTCGACGAGGCCATCGAGATCGCCGCGCACAAGCCGGACTGCTGCATCATCCACGAGCGCCCGCAGCTCGAGGCGCCGCTGACGGAAGGCCGCGACATCACCTGGACCCAGGCCATCGACGGCGTCGCGCCGCACGACTGCGTGCCGGTCGCCGCCACCGACCCGCTCTACATTCTCTACACCTCCGGCACCACAGGGATCCCGAAGGGCGTGGTGCGCGATTGCGGCGGCCATGCGGTCTCGCTGATGTATTCCATGTCGGCGATCTACGACATGCAGCCGGGCGAGGTCTATTGGGCGGCCAGCGATGTCGGCTGGGTGGTCGGCCATTCCTACATCGTCTACGCGCCGCTGCTCTATGGCTGCACGACGGTGCTCTACGAAGGCAAGCCCGTCGGCACGCCCGACGCCGGCGCCTTCTGGCGGGTGATCGCCGAGCATAAGGTGAAGGCGATGTTCACCGCGCCGACCGCCTTCCGTGCCATCCGCCGCGAGGACCCGGAGGCGAAGCTCTTGGCGCAATACGACATGAGCGCTTTCGAGGCCCTCTTTCTGGCTGGCGAGCGGCTCGATCCCGATACGCTCGAGTGGGCCGAGGCCAAGCTCGGCGTGCCGGTGATCGATCACTGGTGGCAGACCGAGACCGGCTGGCCGATCTGCGCCAACCTCGCCGGCCTCGAGCTGATGCCGGTCAAGCCGGGCTCGGCGACCGTGCCCGTGCCGGGCTACGACTTGCGGGTGCTCGACGAAGATGGCAAGGAGGTGCCACAAGGCGAGATCGGCGCCATCGCCATCAAGCTGCCCATGCCGCCGAGCTGCCTGCCGACCCTGTGGCATCAGGACGACCACTTCATCGAAGCCTATCTCGAGACCTTTCCCGGCTATTACGAAAGCGGCGATGCCGGCTATATCGACGAGGACGGCTATGTCTTCGTCATGGCGCGCACCGACGACATCATCAACGTCGCCGGCCACAGGCTTTCGACCGGCGGCATGGAGGAAGTGCTGATCCATCACGCCGAGGTCGCGGAATGCGCTGTCATCGGCGTCGACGATGCGCTCAAGGGCGAGCTGCCCGTCGGCATGCTGGTGCTGCAGGCAGGCGTCAACCGGCCGCACGAGGAGATCGTCGCCGAGGTCGTGCAGATGGTGCGCGACAGCATCGGCCCGGTGGCCGCCTTCAAGACCGCTTTCGTCGTCGAGCGCCTGCCCAAGACGCGCTCCGGCAAGATCCTGCGTGGCACCATGAAGAAGATCGCCGACGGCACCGAATGGCGCATGCCGGCGACCGTCGACGATCCGCTGATCTTCGACGAGATAGCCGACGGCCTCGCCAAGGTCGGCTATCCGAAGCAGTGATCGCCGCAGAAGGTACCGGCCCGAGAAATCTCCGCGTCTATGGCGTGCTGCTGCGCGCCGGGGCGGTGCTGATGAGCGCCGAGCAGGTGGCAGGGCGCGACATCCTCAAGTTCCCCGGCGGCGGGGTGGAGCCCGGCGAGACGCCCGAGGCAGCACTGCGCCGCGAGTTCCGCGAGGAAAGCGGGCTCGACATCGCGCTCGTCAGCCTGCTGCACGTGCCGGGCACGCTGTTCAGCCCCTGGACGCTCGCGCCCTACACGCCGATCTACTATCGGGTGGCCGGCGACGGCGAGCCGCGGGCGCCCGACCACGAGCCTTTGAGCTTGAGCTTCATGACACCCGAGGATGCCATCCGCAGCGCCCGTATGGCCGAGCCCGAGATCGAGGCGTTGCGCCGCGCCTTAGGCGCAAAGCTCTAGAATCGCGTCGGCAAAGACGGTGGGCGCTTCCTGCGGCACGTTGTGGCCGATGCCGACGAGCACGCGGCGCTCGTAAGGGCCGCTGAAGCGTGGCGCGTGGCCCTCCGTTGTCCAAACCGGAATGACCTGGTCGTCGGCGCCGTGCAGGTTGATTGTCGGCAGCGATATCGGCGGCTGGGCGGCGAGCCGTCGCTCGATCTCGTCATAAGCCGGATCGCCGGGCGCATTGGCGTAGCGATGGCGGTAGGACTGGATGACAATATCGACGAAATCCGCATTGTCGAAGGACTTGGCGGTCTCGGCGTATTCCGCTTCGTCGAAATCCCAGCTCGGTGACCACAGTTTCCAAAGCAGTTTGCAGAATTCGGCCCGGTGCGCCGCCAGGCCGGCGCGGCCGCGCTCGGTCTGGAAATACCACTGGTACCAGAAGCGCTGCTCGTCGATGGGCCGCCACGGCGCGGCGTTGGCGGCGATGTCCTGGATATTGTAGCCGGCGCAGCTCAACAGCCCGCGCACCCGTTCGGGCCAAAGCGCCGCGACGATGCAGGCGGCGCGCCCGCCCCAGTCGAAGCCGCCCAGCACGGCCTGGGGAATATCCAAGGCATCGAGCAGCTGCAACAGGTCATGCGCAAAGGCGCCCTGCTGGCCCGAGCGCGGGGTGCCGGGCGCCAGGAAACGGGTCGGCCCATAGCCCCGCAGATAGGGCACGATGCAACGCTTGCCCGCGGCGGCCAGGCGCGGGACTACCTGATCATAGCAGCGCGGGTCCTGGGGGAAGCCGTGCATGAGGAGGACGGGTTCGCCATCAGACGGCCCGCATTCCTCGTAGGCGATGTCGAGCACGTCGGTGCGGATCTGTTGACTCATGATGGCATTCTGCCACGCCGTTCCCCTCGCGTCTTGTCCGAAAGCCCCTTACACGCTATGACGAGAGCGCGGGGCACCCGTAGCTCAGCTGGATAGAGCGCTGCCCTCCGAAGGCAGAGGTCACAGGTTCGAATCCTGTCGGGTGCGCCAACCAAGACCGCGTAAGCGGCACAAGAGGGCACGGCCAGGCCAGATGACGACGCGGACATATGCCCGCTACAGGCTAGCGGATGACGAATCTTCGTCACGCGTCGCAGGCTGCCTGTCCGCCCTGGGCACGGTCGAGACCGGGCCGGCCAAAGCGATCGAATCCGACTATTTCGATAGCTTCGATTGGCGGCTGTTCGGCGCCGGCATGTCGCTTTGCCGGCAAGGGGCCGAGCTGCTGCTGCACGACCACAAGCGCGGCGCGGCGATAGCGAGCTTTCGCGGCGACCTGCCGAGCGGCTTCGCCTTCGACTTTCCGGCCGGGCGGCTGCGCGGGCTGATGGCCGGTATCATCGACGTCAGGCGCCTGCTGGCGCGCGTCACCCTGGTCTCGAAGCAGACACCGCTGACGCTGCGCGACAAGGAAGGCAAGGCAGTGCTGCGCCTGGCGCTCGAGCGGGTCAAGGCGCGCCAGCCGGGCAAGGCGCGCGCGGTGCCGTTGGGCACGCGCCTGACGGTGGCGGCGGTGCGCGGTTATGACAAGGTCGAAGCCAGGGCGCGGCGACGGCTGGATCGCGAGTTCTCCGCCCTATCCGAGGCCGCGCCGCTGTATGTCGAGGGCCTGGCCGCCATCGGCGTGACGGCCGGCGACTACAGCTCGAAGCTGCGTCTGGAGCTTGGCCCGGATATGCCCGCCGGCGAGGCGGCGCGGCACATCCATTTGACCCTGCTGGACACCATGGCGCGCAACGAGACGGGCAGCGCCGGCGCCATCGATCCCGAATACCTGCATGATTTCCGCGTTGCCGTGCGCCGCACCCGCTCGGCGCTGGGGCAGGTCGACAGGAGCGTGCTGCCCGATGCCGTCATCGAAAAAGCGAAGAGCGACTTTCGCTGGATCGGTCAGCAAACCAACCATATGCGCGATATCGATGTCTATCTGCTCGATTATCCGAAGCTGCGCGCGACCCTGCCGGCGGCCTATGAAGCGCACCTGCAGCCGTTCCACGACTATCTCGTGGATCAGTCCCGCTCGGAGGTCAAGAAGGTCGCCGCCATGTTGCGCGGTAAGCGCTATCGGCGCATTCGCGACGAGTGGCGCGGCTATCTGACGGCCGAGAGCGAGACGGCGGAGCAGGGCGAGCTTGCCGAGCTGCCGATACAGCAACTTGCCGACAGGCGCATCTGGAAGGTCTATCGCCTGGTCATGAAGGAGGGCGGCGCCATAGACGCGGCCTCGCCGGCCGGCGCCTTGCACGAGCTTCGCATCACCTGCAAGAAGCTGCGCTATCTGTTGGAGTTCTTCCAGAGTCTCTATCCGCCCAAACCCCTGCATGCGCTGGTCAAGTCGTTGAAAACGTTCCAGAATGTCCTGGGAGAATTTCAGGATACCGAAGTCCAGTCGCAGGCCATTCTGGCCTTCGGGCGCGAAATGGCGGCGGCCGGCGTGGCGCCGGTGGAGACGCAAATGGCCATGGGCATGGTCGCGGATTCCATCCTGCAGCGCCAGGCCGGGGCGCGGCGCGATTTCGATGCCCATTTCGCGGCGTTTTCGCGGCGCGGCATCCGCAAATCCTTTGCGCGCCTATTCAAAACCTGAGGGGTGTCGCGCATGCGCGTGATGGGCATCTACAACATGAAGGGCGGCGTCGGCAAAACCGCGGCGGCGGTCAATCTGTCCTATCTGGCGGCGGCGGAAGGGCGGCGCACCCTGATCTGGGATCTCGACCCGCAGGCGGCGACCAGCTTCTATTTTCGCGTCAAGCCGAAGGTGAAGGGCGGCGGCAAGAAGATCGTGCGCGGCAAGAGCGATCTCGACGCCCTGATCAAGGGTACCGATTTCGTCAATCTCGACCTGCTGCCGGCGGATTTCTCCTACCGCGACCTCGACCGGCGTTTCGCGGCCGAGAAGCAATCCCGCCTGCGCAGTCTGCTCAAGCCCTTGCGCAAGGAATACGACCTTATCGTCTTCGATTGCCCGCCCAGCATTTCCGAGCTGTCCGAGCAGATTTTCCGGGCCAGCGACCTGTTGCTGGTGCCATTGCTGCCGACCACCCTGTCGGTCAGAACGCTCGACCAGATCCGCGCCTTCCTGAAGAAGGCCGGCATGCGTGACCTGAACGTGCGAACCTTCTTCTCGATGGTCGACAGGCGCAAGACTATGCACCGGGATTTCGTGGCCGAGTTCGCGACTGAGCGGAAACGGCATTTGAGCGCGCACATTCCCTATGCCAGCCCGGTGGAGCGCATGGGCGCCGAACGCCGGCCCGTGGTCGATTTCGCCCCGCGCAGCGCTGCCGCCCAGGCCTATCGCCGCTTGTGGGACGAAGTAAGCGGGCTGCTCTAGCCGCCGGCTTTTTCCGCCAGCAGCTCTTCGTAGCTGACACCCCAGTCGCCGAACGGCGCTTGTGACAGCGCCGCGTTGAAGAAGCGCGCATCGTCGGTCACCTCGGGGCCGATCCAGGGCGGCAGCGCGACCTCTTCGTCTTCCGACGACAATTCCACTTCCGCCACGACAAGGCCCGCATTGGCGCCGTCGAAGATATCGACCTCCCAATCCTTGCCGGCAAAGGCAATGACATGGCGGGTCTTCTGGATCGGTGCCTCGACGCACAACAGATCGAGCATGCGCTGACCCTTCGCCGCATCGACGGGAAACTCGATTTCGTGCCGCCTGATGCCTTCGATGCTGACCTTCAAGGCCATGGAGTAGGCCTCGCCCGAGCGCCTGACGCGCATCGTCCGGTCCTCGGCAATGAACACGTAGCCTTGTTCGATCCGCCGGCTGGAGGTGGGGGCGTCCCAGTCTTGGCTCTTGACCAGGAACTTCCGTTCGATTTCGATCATGGTGTCCGAGCCCGTGCCTCGGTATCAGGCGCCGACTTTCTCAAGTGCCCAGGTTATTGCCTTGGCATATTCCACTGCCAGGCTCAAGCCGTCGATCTTCTTGGCGGAAAAGAACGCCCCGTCGATATGTTCCTTGCTGATGGCGATTCGGGCCTTCTTGGCGGTACAGTCGAGCCGCGAGACGAAAATGCCCTTGAGCATGGGCGCCGTCTTGTCGCTGGCGTCCAGCCACCCCGTTATCCAACCCGGACGGTCGAGCTCCAATCCGGATTCCTCACGGACTTCGCGGCTCAGGCCATCGAGCCAGCTTTCGCCGGTCCGCAGCTTTCCCCCCGGCAGGTCCCATGCCCCGCTCGGCTTTTGCAACAGCAGCACCTTGTCGTTACGCGACAGCAGCACGCCCTTGGCGCAGGCCCGGTCGGTGACGATCTTTGGCGGCTTGTCGAAATACCGTAAAGCCATCAGGTGCCCTGATATCCCTGGAGTTCCCATTGCCACGATCAACATAGGCGATGATAATCATATTGCGTATCAATATCTTGTGACAAGTAATTATCTTTGAAGTAAGAACCACGCAAGTCACGTCGCGGAAGCTCAATATGCCGGCCGGCTTTGGTTGGTTCGGTAGCGTCTGGATATTTCCGCATGGCCAGGCCGGTAGCTGGCATTTGCCATAATTTCTCCGGGACCTATGTAACTAAGATGGCAGGCCTCACTTCATCCCACGCTGAGGCCGGTCGCCGGCCCGGCATATCACCCGGCATGTCAGGGTCCGAAGAAGAAATGCTTTGGTTTTATTCGCCCGGGGGATGGTGGCCTGAAGTGACCGTCAGGATGCTTGCGCGCTCACAGATTTTTGATATACGTCAAGGCGCTCAGAGCCATTACCGTATCAATTCGAACGAGCCGCAAACTGTCGCAGCCGGTTGCCTCCCTGGCCTCTGGAAACCACAGCTCAATCCCCGACGCGCGAGGGTCTCGCCATGAAAAACACTATCGTTTCAACCTCTCTGGTGATCTTGACGGCGATCGCCATCGGCACGCCGACTCTCACGCGGGCCGAGGAAGCCCTGAGCGATGCGATCTTGAACGGCAAGCCGCTTTTCGATGTTCGCTACCGCTTCGAACATGTCGATCAACAGGGCAGGGCCAAGAATGCCGAAGCGCATACGGTTCGCACCAGGATCGGCTTCCAGACCGCGCCGTTCTATGACTTCAGCGCGCTTGTCCAGTTCGAGAACAGCTCGACGATCGGCAGCGGCAAATTCAACAGCACGACGAACGGGCAGGGGACCTATCCGGTTGTCGCCGATCCCGAAGACACCGATTTCAATCAGGCCTATCTGAGCTATGGCGGTATCCCCGACACCAAGGTCCACGGCGGCCGCCGGGTCATCAACCTCGACAATCAGCGCTTTGTCGGCAGCGTCGGCTGGCGCCAGAACGAGCAGAGCTTCGATTCGGCCAGCATCATCAATACCTCGCTGGAAGACCTGACGGCGCAATACACCTATGCCTGGGGTGTTCAGCGCATCTTCGGCGGCGACTCGGCGGCCGGCGATTGGGACACCCGCAGCCACTTCATCAATGTCAGCTATGGCGGCTTCTCGATCGGCAAGATCACCGGCTATGCCTCTTTGCTGGACCTCGACAACGATGCGGCGCTGCGCTCGACCAGGACCGTCGGCGTGCGCCTCAGCGGTGCCTACCAGCTGGATCCGGTCAAGCTGCTCTACACGGCGGAGTTCGCGCATCAGAGCGACTACGCCAACAATCCGAACAGTATCGGCCTGCCGTACATTCATCTCGAGCCCGGCATCGCCTATGCCGGCTTCACGGCCAAGGTCGGCATCGAGTCGCTCGGTGGCGACGGCAGCGACGGCTTCCAGACACCCTATCAGCCCGTTGACGAAGTCTGCTCTGGACGCGTGTCGCTGTGTCTGATTCTCTGGGTCAGTGATTTGATCGGAGGTTTGGGCGATGTCGATGGGGCGGCAAGGGGATCGGCAGTGTGATCTTCTGGTGAGCTGGTCGGAGCT
>CAZVDW010000384.1:0-7330 GCA_964625645.1 uncultured Rhodospirillaceae bacterium | reverse complement strand
CGTGCGGCTGATCCAGACCTTCTGGCCGTTGACCAGATAGCCGTTGCCTTCATGCACCGCCGTGGTGCGCAGGCTGGTGGTATCGGAGCCCGTGGTCGGCTCGGTGACGGCGAAAGCCTGCAAGCGCAGCGCGCCGGAAGCCACGGCCGGCAGATATTCCCGTTTCTGTGCCGCCGACCCGTGCTTGAGCACCGTGCCCATGGTGTACATCTGGGCATGGCAGGCGGCGCCATTGCAGCCCGCGTGGTGAATCTCCTCCAGCACGGCACCGGCCGCGGATATGGGCAGGCCGCTGCCGCCATACTCTTCGGGAATGAGGGCAGCCAGGTAGCCGGCCTCGGTCAGGGCCGTGACGAATTCCGTCGGATAGGCGCGCTCGCGATCAAGCGCGCGCCAGTATTCGCCTGGAAAATCCTGGCAAAGCGCGCGCACGCCCTCGCGAATTTCGGGATAGGTCTCGCCGATCGGGACCGCCACGCCCTCGCCCACATCTGTTTCCACGCCGTCCATCTTGCTCGCCTGCGGCAATTTGCTGTTCGCAGCTGCAACATATCGGCCTGCCGGAAAGCTCACAAGCAAGCAAAGAAAAAGGGGCCACATGGCCCCAGCGGATGTGCGGTATGCACGACGGATCAGACGAGAATGTCGATCTGTGTGCCCCGCTCCCCTTCCGGACGCGTGTGGTTGGTCTCGTCGGTCTCGGCGACCTCCGTCGTCTCAGTAGGCTCGGTCTGCGTCGAACCGTCCGCCTCGATAACAGCCAAGTCGGTATCCGAAGCGGCGACAGGATTGGCGGTGCTGCTCTCCACCTCATCGTTCTCTTCGCGCGCGGCGTCCTGCGCCACCTGGGTCTGCGTCGGCGCCGCCACCGCGGTGCCCGCAAACGCCGTCGAAGTCTGATTGATTTCCATGCCGCAGGGCCTCCTCGGACTGATCTACCGGGTAGGAAGATGGTCATTATAGCCGATCCGGACAGTGACGGGGATCACAATTCATGCCGTCGGGCAGAAATTACCGGTCTTGGGCGCAGATCCTGCCGGGCAAGCCATCCCCCCTGCTGGCGCCGTTAAGGAACTCTTTACGCTTTTTCAACGCCCTAGCCCTGCCAAGGGGTTGGCCCGGTCCTTGCCAGGATGGGGAACCGGCAGTCCGGCACGACCGCAACCGTATGGAAATGCACGACAATGCAAATTGGCATATTCGAGATTCCGATACCTGCGAAGAAGGCAGATGGCGACGACGGCCCGAGAGGGATTGCCGACGGCGCCTTCAGTGCCGAGCTGGACGAAGCCTTGGGCGCGCCGGTGGATCCCGGACACGACACCGCGCCGGCAGCCCGGCCGCCCGAGCATGCCGCCGCAGGCGATGCGAGACCTGAGGCGCGGCCCGAGGCGTCAAGCGGACATGGGGCGCAGCCGCCCGTCGCTGACGGCGATCAACCGGAATTTCAGACACCCACAGCAGCCGAAGCGGGCTTGAGCACTGCGTCATCGAACGCCGCGGAGCCAGCGCTTCAGGCCCCGCCGCTGGCTGACGCCGCGCCCGGCCCCGCCGCAGTCCCGACGAATTTGCCGCCGCCTGTGACCCTCGACGGACAGGGACCCACGACAGCTGACACCGGCTTGGCGCTTGCCGCAGCGAACGCGGCAGGGCCTGCGCTGCAAGCGCCAGCGTTGGCCGCTGCCGAGCCGGGCCCGGCGACTGTTCCGACACACCTGCCGCAGGCCGTGCAGACGGCCATCGACGCCTTGGCAGCGGCAGGTCCGGACGCGAATGCCGCCGCCACCTTGCCGAACCAGATCGTCGAGGCGGGCCCTGCCGGCGCGGCGCCCCTTATCGGCATAGCGGGCAGGCCGGCCACGGTTGAGGTTGCGACACAGCAGTCAGGCTCGATGCGGCCAGAGCTGGCGGCGCTCGGCCAGGCACAGGCACCACAGACGAATGGCCAGACCACTACGCCACGGCCGGCCGCCGCTGCGCCCGCCATTGCCGCAATCCCCGTTCAATCGGCGGTCGCCGATACCGCCATCCCGGAGACGGCATTGCGTCCCCAAACCGCCACCGAGCCCGCCATCCCGGCAACTCCCGCCACAGCGGCAGCGCCGATCGCCGGCGTCGCGGTTACGCCTGCAACGCCCGCGACGCCCGCCGTACCGGCAACAGGCCGCCCGGAAACTTCGCCTGCGGCTCTCGCCGCGGTCTCAGCGGATCTGCCCAACGCGGCGGCTAGCGCCGGCGCAGCACAGAAACCGGCTCGGGTGCCCTCGATCGAGCTCACAGGTACGACTGTGGTCGATGGCGGCGAGCCGGTAACCCCGTCTGACGATGGCTTGGAGACGGCCGCCGCGGCGGTGGCAACCGCCGCGGCCAAGCTCGCGGGCATGGTCGAGGACGAAGGCCAGCCGCAACCGCGCGCACCTGAGACAGCGCCACCGATCATCGCCGCTCTGGCGAATGCCAGCACGGCTGCGAATGCGAACGGCAAGCCCGTCTCCGCGGCCCGTGGCCAGGCCACGGCCAAGTCCGCCGGCGGCATGCCCACAGCCAACGCGGCAGCTGGAGCGGCCAACGACGCCGCGCCTCTCAATACAGCCCAGCCGGCCCAGGCAAGCCCGGTTCGCGACGCCGCCCTCATGGTTGCCAGCCAACATCTGGCACCGGGCCAGGCGGCAGGCGAACAGGCCCAGCCTGACGCTGCCGCCTTCCGCGAGGCCCTGTCGAGCGCCCTGCCCGAGCAAGCCAACCCGGCCGGCGGCCTGGACGGCCTGCGCCCGGGGAATGCCGCCAGCGCCGTACCCATCCTGGCCCGGTCCGCGGCACAGGCGCCGCTGCCCTTCGCCGAACAGATCGCCTTCAACATCCGTCAGGCGATCGACAGCGGCGAGACACAAATTCGCATTCAACTGCAACCGCAAGAGCTGGGCCGCGTCGACGTCCGTCTCGAGATGACGGAGGCCGGCAAGGTCACGGCCCTGATCAGCGCCGAGCGCCAGGACACCCTCGACCTGCTGATGAAGGATTCGCGCAGCCTGGAGAAGGCTCTGCAGGAAGCCGGCCTGGACGTGGACAGCAACAGTCTCGCCTTCGACCTGGAACAGGGCAACGAAGACCCTGAGAGCGCTTCGCAGGGTGATTCCGGCGATCTCGCCGATTTGGCGCAGAACGTGACCGAAACCGATGTGGTGATGCCCGCGGCAGCCATCTTGTCGGGCGCGCCCGGCGGCGTCGACATCAGCGTTTGAGCGCGCGGGAAAGCGGAGACATAGCATGGAAATCCAGGCAGCCAGTGCCGCCGCGGCGAACCAGTCGAAGTCGAGCATCGCCAAGGCCGATCTGGCGGACAGCTTCGATAACTTCCTGAATTTGCTGACAACGCAGCTCAAGCATCAGGACCCGTTGTCGCCCATGGATACCAACGAGTTCACCAACCAGATCGTGCAGTTCGCCAACGTCGAGCAGTCGATCACCACCAACACCAATCTGGAACAGCTCATCTCCCTGCAGCAAGCCAATCGCACCGCTTCGGCCATCGAGTATCTCGGCAAGCGGATCGAGGCCAACGGCGAGACGACGCCGCTTGTCGATGGCTATGCGGAGTGGAACTACGCCCTGGCCGAGCCGGCCAAATCGGTCAAGCTGACGATTACCGATAGCAGCGGCAACACCGTCTACAGCCGCTCCGGCGCCACCGAGCTCGGCGCCCACCAGCTGGTTTGGGACGGCATCGATGACGACGGCAATCCGGCGCCGGGGGGCAACTACACCCTGACAGTCGCCGCCCGCAACGAAGAGGGCAAGGCCATGAAGCCCACCACCACGGTGGTCGGTCATGTCACCGGCATCGAGACCCAGGGTGAAGACCTGATGCTGTTCGTCGGCCGGTCCGGCATACCGCTCAGCCAAGTGATCGCGATTCTGGATAGCCGCCAGGCGGCAACACCCGAGATTTGACCCGGGACCGGTCACAGCGGCCGGCCCCACACGAAAGAGCGAGGAGAACGACAATGAGCCTATATGCGGCACTGTTTACCGGGGTTACGGGGCTCAATGCCCAAACCCAGTCGATGGCGATGATTTCCGACAACATCGCCAATGTGAGCACCGTCGGCTACAAGCGCGCCACGGCCCGCTTCAACACCCTGGTGACCGATTCCGGGTCCGCAGAGACTTATTCGCCGGCCGGCGTGCGCGCTAGCGCTTTCCGCACCATCGGGCAACAGGGCCAGATCGCGACCACCCAATCCAACACCGACATCGCGGTCACCGGCAACGGCTTCATTGTCGTTAACACCCAGTCCACGGCCAGCACCGACGCCACGGTACTCTATACGCGGGCCGGATCCTTCACGCCGGACTCGGTCGGCAATCTGCGCAATGCCGCCGGCTATTTCCTCCAGGGCTGGGCCCTGGACGCCAATGGCGCCATTCCGGCCGCGGCCGCCGATCTCTCGAGCCTGACCACGGTCAACATCGGCCAGCTCAGCGGCAGCGCCTCGGCAACGACCGGTGTCGAGATCGGCAGCAACTTGAATGCAACGGAGTCCATTTTCGGCGCTGCCTATGCAGTCAACGACATGGCGACCGGCGCCGTGACGCCGCAGTTCTTCCGCAATTTCGTGGTCTATGACGCACTCGGCACGGCGCACGAGCTGACCGTCGGCTACCTCAAGACCGGTATCAACACCTGGGCGACAGAGGTCTACCCGGCCGTGCCCGCCGAAGTCGCCACCGGCGCCACCGCCATCGCCTCCGGTAATGTGGTTTTCAACGGCGACGCCACGCTCGACGCCGACAACGCCCTGACGACCCTCGGCACCTACAACGCCACCACCGGCGAGCTCTCCAGCACCCTCAACATCACCTGGACCAACGGCGCCAACGCCAGCTCGATCGCACTGGATTGGGGCTCGAACAACCTCAATGACGGTCTGACCCAGTTCGCCTCGGGCTATAACGTGGCTTACATCAACCAGAACGGCTCCGCGGTCGGCCTTCTGAGCGGCGTCACGATCGACGACCAGGGCCTCATCACGGCCTCCTTCACCAACGGCGATTCCCAGGCGCTCTACAAGTTGCCGCTGTCCACCTTCGCCGATCCGTCGTCACTGGCAGGCGAAGAAGGCAATGCCTGGAAGGCGACCAAGGCCTCGGGCGACTTCAACCTGCGCGAAGCGGAGACCGGTGGCGCCGGCAAGTTCGCGTCATCGGCACTGGAGGCCTCCAACGTCGATATCGCCCAGGAGTTCACCGACATGATCGTGACCCAGCGGGCCTATTCCGCCAACACCCGGGTCATCACCACGGCCGATGAAATGCTCGAGGAGCTGATCCGGCTGAAGAGATAGCCCTGAGATCAGTCCTACCAAGGTTCTCCGCTCTCAGCCCCGGCCGGATTTTCGGCCGGGGCTTTCGTTAATCCGCCGCGTTTTAACCAGATGTTCACCAACCCGGCAAAAAATGCCGCCTCAACGGAGCGAAATGGCGAGTCCGCCCTTGCGCAAACCGAGAACGGCAAGAACAGCCAGCGGTGAACGGATTGATTCAACTTCTGCAAAATCTGGGAACTGGCCGCGTCATTGCGCTCGGCGCCGTTGCCGCATTCATGATCGCGTTCTTCGTTTTCCTTATCACGCGCCTGACCGAGCCGAACTTCGCCCTGCTTTATGGCGACCTGCCGCTTGGCGAGTCTGGCGAAATCGTCGGTCAGCTCGAAGCCGAGGGCATTCCGTACAAATTGGTCAGTAGCGGCAGCCGCATCATGGTGCCCTCCGACCAGGTCAACCGGCTGCGCTTGCAGCTCGCGGAACAGGGCCTGCCCTCCGGCGGCTCCGTCGGCTACGAGGTTTTCGATGACGCCGACAGCCTGGGCACGACGCGTTTCGTCCAAAATGTCAATCTTGTGCGCGCCTTGGAGGGCGAGCTGGCCCGCACCGTGGGCTCGCTCGACAGAATCAACTCGGCGCGCGTACATCTCGTTTTGCCGAGGCGCGAACTGTTCCAGCGCGACAGCAACGAGCCGAGCGCCTCCGTTTTCCTGCAATTGAGGGGCGGGTCGAAACTCGCCCAAAACCAGGCTGCGGCCATTCAACACCTGATCGCGGCGGCCGTGCCCGGCTTGGAGCCCGAGAAAGTCGCGATTATCGACGATCGCGGCAATCTCGTCGCCAGCGGTTCGGACGACGAGGACGAGCTTGGCACCCTTGCCACGCGCGCCGATGAATTCCGCCGCTCTTATGAAAATCAGATAAAGGGCACCTTGGAGGGCCTGCTCGAAAGGTCCGTGGGTCTCGGAAAGGTGCGGGCGGAAGTCTCCGCCACCATAAATTTCGACCGCGTGACCAGCAACGACGAGATCTATGACCCCGAGGGCCAAGTGGTTCGCTCGACCCAAAGCATCGAGGATGAATCCGCGAGTGTAGAATCGGAAGGTCCGGGAAATGTCAGCGTTGCCAACAACGTCCCCGGCGGAGCCCAGGACGCAGGCGCAGGCAACCAAAACTCGACGTCGCGCACCGAAGAGACGGTGAACTTCGAAATATCGCGCACCATCCGCAGCCATGTGCAGGAGACCGGGCGTGTGGAACGCCTTTCGGTGGCTATTCTGGTAGATGGAACGTATGAGGAACTTCCCGATACCGGCGAGCGCATCTATTCGCCCCGCGACGAGGAGGAGTTGAACCAGATTGCCGCCCTGGCGCGCTCAGCCATCGGCTTCGATAGCGAGCGCGGCGACACCATCGAGATCATCAATATGCGCTTCGCCGAGCCCGAGCCGGTGGAAATGCCGTCGCCACCCATGTTCGGCCTGCAAAAGAGTGACTATATCAAGATAGCCGAAATCTTGGTGCTCGCCGTGATCGCAATCCTGGTTATCTTGCTGGTCCTACGCCCCCTCGTGAGCCGCATCCTGGCTCTCCAATTGGCTGCCGCGACGGCCGTTGCCGAGGCGGCACCCGGTGTTATCATGGGGCCGCAAGGGCAGCCGATGCTGCCGGGCCCGGAAGGCGGCGCTGCAGGCCAGCTGCCGGGCGAAGCCGGAGTTGGCGCCGTACCCGGCGTGGCAGGCAGCGGGGGCGATGCTGATTTGGAAGACAGCCTGATCGACATCAATCAAGTGGAAGGCCGCGTTGCCGGCTCGGTTGTTCGCAAGATGGGTGAGATAATCGACAAGCATCCTGATGAAGCACTGGGCATTCTCAGAGGCTGGATGAGCGAGGGCACAGCGTGATGCCAATGCCAAACTCAGCAAACACGCTCGGAGATCGATGATGGCCGAAGAAATGGAAAACCTGAGCGGTTCCCAGAAGGCCGCCATCGTGCTTTTCGCGCT
>CAZVDW010000383.1:0-1535 GCA_964625645.1 uncultured Rhodospirillaceae bacterium | reverse complement strand
ATTGCGTCGCCGCAGCCGTTTTCGCCGCGCGCCAGCAGGATGCGCGGATGACCCTCGGCGGTCTCGGCCCGCCATTTGTCACCGCTTTCTTCGCCGAAACGGCGCAGGGTCTCGGCCCGTCGATTGAGCTCTGCCCGCATCGTGCCAAGCCTCAGCCCGGCCGTCATATGCGCCTGAATTTGCTCATCCTCGAAGGGCCACAGCATAACCCCGTCGAAGCGAGCGACCCAACTCTCGAACCATGCCGGTGCCTGGTTTTCACCGCAGGTCAGGAATAGCGGAATATCGCGTGTCGCAACCTCGGCTTTAATGTCCGAGATGATACTGGCGCCATCGCGGCCGTTGAAATCGAGGCCGAGAAGAATGACTTCCGGCCGTTCCGTTTGAGCCCGGTTGATCGCCTTGGCGGCATCCGTTTCGAGCAGGTTAACGAAGCCGAGCCGGCGCATGCACTCACTAACGCGTTTAAGTGTATTTAGATCGCCATTCGCGATCAGGACACGTGCTGCATGCGCCATGAGAGAATCCTAAGAAATTTTGTGTGAAACCAACATTATTAGCAAATTGCTAACAAGGTTTTAACGCTCTGCCCGTAGGGCTCGCGAAGCGGACAATTGACTGGGCTGCGATCATCCCACAACCTCGCGAACGGCATAAAGGAGAGAATCCATGCGAAAATTCATCATCGAACGCGACATTCCCGCAGTCGGCGGTTTCGAACGCGAGCAGCTTCGCGCGGCGGCGCAAAAATCCAATGAAGTTCTGGCCGAGCTCGGATCCGACATACAGTGGGCGGAATCATTCGTCTCGGCCGACAAGACGTTCTGCGTCTATTACGCCACCGACGAGGCCATCATTCACCGCCATGCCGAGCTCAGCGGTTTCCCGGCGACGAAGGTCACCGAAATCGGCAAAATGATCGATCCGACGACGGCGAAGGAATGAGATAATCCCGGCGCGCGATACAAAACCACTGCGCCGCGACGTTGCGCTGAAAAAGCTGCGCTGAAAAAACATGATGAGGAGGGCACCCGCTTGGCCCGCAAGAGCCGCTACGACATCGACCTCGACCGCAACCCGGCGAACCATGCGGCGCTGACCCCGTTGGATTTCCTGCCGCGCGCGGCGCGCGTGCACCCGAAGCGCACCGCCATCGTCCATGGCGCCCGGCGGCAAAGCTACGCCGAGACCTATAGGCGTTGCCGCCGCCTCGCCGGAGCGCTCGCCGGGCGCGGCATTGAAAACGGCGATACGGTGTCCCTGTTGGCGCCCAATATCCCCGAAACCCTGGAAGCACATTTCGGCGTGCCGATGTCGGGGGCTGTCCTCAACGCCCTCAATACGCGCCTCGATGCGGCGCTGATCGGACGCCTGCTGGAGCACGGCGAAAGCAAGCTTGTCATCGTCGACCAGGAATTGGCGCCGCTCCTGAAGGCGGCCCTGGACGATTCCGGCCTGCGCCCGCATGTGGTGACGGTCGGCGATGGCGGGTTTGGCGACGAGACTTTCGAGCAATTTATCGCCGGCGGCGCCCC
>CAZVDW010000382.1:0-4572 GCA_964625645.1 uncultured Rhodospirillaceae bacterium | reverse complement strand
CGACGTTATCAACGCGGTGCCCCAGGCCATGCGCGACGGCTCCTTCGCGCTCGGCGCGACGCCGTCGGAGACCATCAAGCGCGTGGTGCTGCCGGCCGCCCTGCCCGGCGTCGTCGCCGCCATCCTGCTCGCCATATCGCGCGCCATCGGCGAGACCATGATCGTTGTCATGGCCGCCGGCCTGGCCGCCAATATGACCGCCAATCCGCTGCAGGCAGTGACCACGGTGACGGTGCAGATCGTCACCTTGCTGGTCGGCGACCAGGAATTCGACAGCGCCAAGACCCTGGCCGCCTTCGCCCTCGGCCTGGTGCTGCTGCTGGTGACCCTGGCGCTCAATGTCATTGCCCTGGCCGTGGTGCGCCGCTATCGCGAGGCCTACGAATAATGGCCTCTGCGTTCGCGCTCGACGAACGGCGCCTGCGCCGCCGCCACGCGGCCGAGACCCGGTTTCGCCTTTACGGCCTGTTGGGCATCGCCTTGGCCGTGCTGGCACTCGGCGTGTTGCTGGTGACGATTGTTGCAAAGGGGCATACCGCCTTCTTCCAAAGCCGTGTCGTGGTCGATGTGTTCTTCGATCCGGCTCTGATCGACCCCCAAGGCGGCGCCGAGTCAAAAGCTTTGGCCAAAGGCAATTTCACAGCGGTTGCCAAGCGCTCGCTGCAGGCGATTTTCCCCGATGTCTCCGGGCGCCGCGACAAGCGCGCCCTGGCGCGCCTGTTGAGCGGTGGCGCGGCCCGCGAGTTGCGCGACATGGTGCTGGCGGAGCCGACCCTGGTCGGCGACACCCGCACGCTGGCGCTGCTCGCCTCGGACGATGTCGACATGCTGCGCAAGGGGCACATCTCGCGCGACATCCCGGAGGCCCACCGCGCGCTTTCGGACCGGCAGCTTGCCTGGCTCGACAGCCTTGCCGAGGCCGGGCGCCTGGAAAGCGGCTTCGCCTTCAATTTCTTCACTTCGGGGGACTCGCGCGAGCCCGAGCTTGCCGGCATCGGCGGCGCGGCCATGGGCTCGTTGTGGACGGTATTGGCCTGCCTGCTGCTGTCGGTCCCACTCGGGGTCATGACCGCCGTCTATCTGGAGGAGTTCGCGGCCCGCAACCGCTGGACCGATCTCATCGAGGTCAATATCAACAATCTCGCCGCGGTGCCCTCGATCGTCTTCGGCCTGCTCGGCCTGGCGGTGTTCCTGAACGTCTTCGCCATGCCGCGCTCGGCACCCCTGGTCGGCGGCATGGTGCTGGCCCTGATGACCCTGCCGACCGTGATCATCGCCGCCCGCGCGGCCCTGATGTCGGTGCCGCCCTCGATTCGCGACGCGGCGCTCGCCGTCGGCGCCTCGCCCATGCAGGTGGTGTTGCACCACGTTCTGCCCCTGGCGACGCCCGGCATCATGACCGGCACCATCATCGGCATGGCCCGGGCGCTCGGCGAGACCGCGCCGTTATTGATGATCGGCATGGTCGCCTTTATCGTCGACATACCCGGCGGGCCGCTCGACCCGGCCACGGCGCTGCCCGTGCAAATCTATATCTGGGCCGACAGCCCGGAACGCGGCTTTGTCGAGAAGACCTCGGCCGCCATCATGGTGCTGTTGGCGTTCCTCATCCTGATGAACACCACAGCGGTTGTGATCCGCCAGAAGTTCGAGAAACGATGGTAGCCATGTCAGTCGCCGCAGCCATACCCCTGCAAGCCGTCGCCAGCCCGGCCGTGAAGATCGAGGCCAGGGGCGTCGACGTCTTCTACGGCGACAAGCAGGCCCTGAACGCTGTCGACATGGACATCAACAGTCATCAGGTCACCGCCTTCATCGGCCCCTCGGGATGCGGCAAGTCCACCTTCCTGCGCTGCCTCAACCGTACCAACGACACCATCCAATCCTGCCGTGTCAGCGGCTCCATCATGCTCGACGGACAGGACATCTACGCGCCCAGCGTCGACGTGGTGCGTTTGCGCACCCAGGTCGGCATGGTCTTTCAGAAGCCCAATCCGTTCCCGAAGTCGATCTACGAGAACGTGGCCTACGGCCCGCGTATCCATGGCATGGCAGCGTCCCGCGCCGCCCTCGACGAGATCGTCGAATCGAGCCTGCGGCGCGCCGGCCTCTGGGACGAGGTCAAGGACCGCCTGGGCCAGAGCGGCACCGGCGTCTCGGGCGGCCAGCAGCAACGGCTCTGCATTGCCCGCGCCATCGCCATCAATCCCGAGGTGATCCTGATGGACGAGCCCTGCTCGGCGCTCGATCCCATCGCCACCGCCAAGATCGAGGAGCTCATCGATGATCTGCGTGCCCAATACACCATCGTCATCGTGACCCACAACATGCAGCAGGCCGCGCGCGTGTCCCAGCGCACGGCCTTCTTCCATCTCGGCGAGCTGTTGGAGCTCGGCGACACCGAGCAGGTGTTCACCAACCCGGTTGAACAGCGCACCCAGGACTACATCACCGGGCGCTTCGGCTAAGGGTGAGGAGAGGAACATGAACGGCGAGCATACCGTCCACGCCTACGACGAAGAGCTTCGTCAGCTAACCGACACCGTGCTGCAAATGGGCGGCATGGTCGAACGCCAGATCGGCGATACGGTTGCGGCCATGCTGGAGCGCGACAGCGAGCGCCTCGGTCGCGTCATCGAAATCGACGACAGCATCGACGAGCTCGAGTTCGCAGTGGAGCGGCAGGTCACCAAGATGCTGGCGCTGCGCCAGCCCATGGCGGTGGATCTGCGCTCGATCATCGGCGCCCTGCGTGTTGCCGGCGATCTCGAGCGCATGGGCGACCTCGCCAAGAACATTGCCAAGCGCGGCATCGCCCTGTCCCAGGCGCGCGAGATTCCCTCGGTCTGGATGATCCCCAACATGGCCGAGAAGGTCAGGGCCATGGTCGGGCAGGTGCTCGATGCCTATGTCGACCAGGACCTCGAAGGCGCCGAGCGGGTCTGGTGGAGCGACCAGGACGTCGACGAGATGTACAATGGCCTGTTCCGCGAGCTCCTGACCTACATGATGGAGGATGCGCGCAACATCACGCCGTGCACCCATATGTTGTTCGCGGCCAAGAATCTCGAGCGCATCGGCGATCATGCCACCAATATCGCCGAGATGATCAACTACCGCCTGACCGGCGACCACAGATTCGGCGACCGCCCCAAGGGCGACACGACCGCGACATTCGTCGCCTGCGGCCCGGCCGAGCCGCAAGACGGTTCGGATTAGATGGGAAGCCAACACATGCAGCCCAGTATTCTTCTGGTCGAAGACGAGCCCTCGATCGTCGCGGTGCTCAGCTACAACCTCAAGCGCGAAGGCTTCGAGGTGCGCGAGGCGGGCGACGGCGAAGAGGCCCTGGTGATGGTCAGGGAGCAGATGCCGGACCTGGTCATCCTCGACTGGATGCTGCCGTCGGTCTCCGGCCTTGAGGTTTGCCGCCAATTGCGCCGCAACCGCGAATACCAGGGCATGCCGATCATCATGCTGACCGCCCGCGCCGAGGAGGACGACCGTGTGCGCGGGCTCGACAGCGGCGCCGACGACTATGTCACCAAGCCCTTCTCGCCCTCGGAAGTCATCGCCCGCGTGCGCGCGGTGCTCAGACGCACCCGCCCGGCCCTGGCCCGGGACCGCTTGAGTTACGCCGACATCGAGATGGAGCTCGACACCTATCGTGTGCGGCGCGGCGGCCGGAGCATCCATTTGGGGCCTACCGAGTTTCGCCTGCTCAGGCACTTCCTGGAGAACCCGCGCCGGGTGTTCTCCCGCGAGCGCCTGCTGGACGCGGTCTGGGGGCCGGACATCTCGGTCGAGCCGCGCACTGTCGATGTGCACATCCGGCGCCTGCGCAAGGCGCTCAACGGCGAGCACGACCGCGACCTCATCCGCACCGTGCGCTCGGCCGGCTACGCCCTGGAATACGAGGACGCTTAAGCGAGCGCCGGCAAATCCGAAGGGGACAGTTTTATTAAATTGTCCCCGCTTGTTTCGCCCCTTTGTTTAACGAGTACGTTAGCCGAGCAACGTCTCGGGTGCCACGTAGTCGTAGTCCAGATCTTCCGCCACCGCCGGGTGGCTGACCTTGCCGGCGTGTATGTTGAGCCCTTCGGCAAAACCGGGATCGGCGCCCAGCGCCTTTTGCCAGCCCTGCTCGGCAAGCGCCAGCACATAGGGCAGCGTCGCGTTGTTCAAAGCGAAGGTCGAGGTGCGCGCCACGGCCCCCGGCATGTTGGTGACACAATAATGCACCACCTCGCCCGTCACATAGGTGGGCTCGCTATGGCTGGTCGGACGGCTGGTCTCGGAAATCCCGCCCTGGTCGATGGCGACATCGACGATGACCGAGCCGCGGCGCATCTTGCGCACCATCTCGGCGTCGATAAGTTTCGGCGCTTCCGCACCCGGCACCAGCACGGCACCGACCACGAGATCGGCGTCGAGCACGTGGCTCTCGACCGCTTCGACGGTGGCGAAGATGGTGTTGAGCATGGGGCCGAACTGCAAATCGAGCTGGGCCAGCCGCGGCAGCGACTTGTCGATGACGGTAACGCGCGCCTCCATGCCCATGGCCATGCGCGC
>CAZVDW010000381.1:0-5058 GCA_964625645.1 uncultured Rhodospirillaceae bacterium | reverse complement strand
AGATGGGTGATGCGGCAGGTGACCGTGCCGTCGCGCCCCGTCACCTCGCGGATCGCTTCAGCCGTGCGTGCCTTCACCGCCTCGTGCAGGTCGCGAAAGCCGCTCCACGGGATCGACGTCTCGCAGGTTTCGCGGCCGATGCCGCGGGCGGTCTTCACTTCCCGGTAGAACGGCTCGCGCACGAAAGCCTGGCGCCAGCGCGCGGCCGCCGTGGCCGACGCATCGCCGGTCTCCTCGACCGCCTCGCCGCCATGGTCCAGGCAGGCTTGCACGGCGATAGCGAGCCAGGGGTCGACCGGGTGATGCGCCGATTCGAAGCCCAGCACCAGGATCGCCCTGGTGCCGTCATAGGCGCCGGTCAGCCCGGCCTCCTGCGGGTCGATGAGGCGGCAATTGGCGGGGCTGAGGCCGGCTTGCGCGATCTCGCGCATGGCCTCGATGCCGTCGTAAAAGTCGGCGAAAGCGAAGGTCGCGCCGCTGCGGAAAGTCGGCCGCGACGGCAGCCGGAGCCAGGCCTCGGTGATGATGCCCATGGCGCCCTCGGAGCCGATGGCGAAGCGGTCCGGGCTGGGGCCGGCGCCCGAGGCCGGCAGGCGCCGCGATTGCCAGTCGCCGCTGGGCGTGACCATGCGCACGCTCTCGACGAAATCGTCGATATGGGTGCTGCCGGTGGCGTAGTGGCCGGCGGCGCGGGTGGCGATCCAGCCGCCGAGGCTGGAATAGGGATAGGCCTGCATGAAAAAGCGCAAGCTGAGGCCGTGCGGCTTGAGCTGGGCATCGAGGTCGGGGCCGAAGACGCCCGCCTGCACCCGTGCGGCCCGCGACGTGGTGTCGGCCTCCAGCACCCGGTTCATGTGCGACATGTCGATCGAGACCGTGGCCTTGAAGCGCTCGCCGACCACCGGGTTGATGCCGTAGACGGCGCTCGAGCCGCCGCCGAACGGGATCGCCGCCAGCGCGGCGCCGCCGCACCAGTCGAGCACGGCGGCAACTTCGGCTTCGTCGCGCGGATAGACCGCCGCGTCCGGCGCATCGGCGAAGTCGCGGGCGAAACAGCGCGCGCTTTCCATGAACGACTTGCCATAGGTGTGCAGCGCGCGCTGGTACCCATCGCTGTGGCAGATCGCCCGCAGGCTCGCCGGCACGGTGCCGATGCGCGAGGGCGCGAGGTCTATCTCGTCGAGGCTCGGCGGCGGCGTCGCCTCGAAGCTGTCGGCGCCCAGGGCCTTTCCCCAGACCTCCTCGATGGCGCGCGCCTCGTCAGCGGTGGCGCCCTCGTCTTCGCCGCCCCAGGCGTAGAACTTACGCCGCTTGCGCCAGTTTTCGGACACCGCTCTGCTCCCCGATCACAGGCTGTGTCTTGCTGCCACGCCGCCGTCGATGCTGTAGATGACGCCGGTCGTATAGGCGGCGCGCTCGGAAGCCAGGAAGGTTACCAGATTGGCCACCTCCTCGGGCTTGGCGGCGCGCCCGGCGGGCAGCTTCGTGGTCAGCTCGCGCCAGCGCGATTTGTCGCCGAGCTCGGCCTCGGCGCGCTGCTCCATCAGGGTCACCATGCGCCCGGTCTCGACCAGACCGGGATTGATGCCGACCACGCGCACGCCGTCGTCGAGGCTGGTCGAGCCCAGCGCGCGGGTAAACGCCATCAGGCCGGCATTGGCCGTGGTGCCGGCGATATAGCCCGCATTGTAGGATTCGCCGGCCAGGCCGATGACGTTGACGATCACGCCCTGGCCGCGCGAGCTCATGCGCGCATGGAAGGTGCGGCAGAGGTTTATGTAGCCGAACACCTTGAGGTCCCAGGCCTCGCGCCAGCGGCCCTCGTCGATGTCCGCTACCGTGCCGCCGGGTATGGCACCGGCATTGTTGACCAGGATATCGATGTCGTCGCAACGGCCTGCGAGCTCGGCCTGGGCGCCGCTGTCGGAGAGGTCGAGCGCGTGGGTCTCGACCGAGACCTGATGGCTGCGCAGGATGGCATCCTTGGCTTCGGCCAGCGCTTCCTCGCCACGCGCGGCGAGATGAAGGTGCACGCCTTCGGACGCCAGGGATTCCGCGGCCGCCCGGCCGATGCCCTTGGAGCCGCCGGTGATCAGCGCCGTGCGTCCTGCCAGATTGAGTTCCATCCTGCTGCCTCCCTATGCGGCCGGCACGGGTTTGGTGACCACGCCGCCTTGTATCATGCGTTCGATCTCGTCATCGTCGTAGCCGGCGTCCGCCAGCACCTGCCGCGCATGCTCGCCGAGCCTCGGCGGCGGCATGCCGGCGGCGCCCGGCGTGCGCGACATCTTGATCGGCGTGGCGATGCCGCGATAGCCGTCGCGCTCGACCAGCATGTCGCGCGCCTGCACCTGGGCATGGGCGAGCACCTGCGGGATGTCGAGCACCGGGCCGGCGGGAATGTTCTGCGACAGCAGATGCTCGCAGAGCGCCGTCCCGTCGATCTCGGCCAGCAGGGGCTCGAGCGCCGCGCGCAAGGCATCTCGGTTGTTGACACGGTCGGCATTGCTGCGAAAACGTGTATCCTCGGCAAGCTCCGGCGCCCCCAGCTCTGCCGTGAAGCGCACGAACTGCTTGTCGTTGCCGATGGCCGCGAAGACCCGTGCCGTCTTCGTCGCGAACATGTCGTAGGGCGCGATGTTGGGATGGGCGTTGCCGGTGCGCCGCGGCGGCTCGCCGCTCATCAGGTAGTTGGCGCCGTGCGGGTGCAGCAGGCTGACCGAGCATTCGAGCAGCGACACCTCGACCCTCTGACCTAGGCCCGATCTCTCGCGCTCCTGCAGGGCCATCAATAAGGCGATGGCGGCGTAAAGCCCGGTCGCCAGGTCCGAGATCGGCACGCCGACGCGGATCGGCGGGCCATCCGCGGTGCCGTTGACGCTGGCCAGCCCGCTCATGACCTGTGCCACCGCATCGAAGCCGGGCATGCCGGCCATCGGGCCGTCGGTGCCGTAACCGGTGATCTGGGCGTAGATCAGACGCGGATAGCGCTCACGCAGGCACTGCTCGTAGCCGAGGCCCCAGCGCTCCATCTGCCCGGCCTTGAAGTTCTCGATCAAGACGTCGGCGTCTTCGAGCAGGCGGAACAGCACGGCGTGGCCTTCCTCGCCGCGGAGGTCGAGGGCGAGGCTCTCCTTGTTGCGGTTGACACCCGAGAAATAGGCGCTCTGGCCGTCCTTGAAGGGCGGCCCCCAGCTGCGTGTGCCGTCGCCGTCGGGCGGCTCGATCTTGATCACCTCGGCGCCGTGGTCGCCGAGCATCTGGGTACAGAACGGCCCGGCCAGGATGCGCGAGAGATCGACGACCTTGAGCCCGGCAAGCGCGCCGAAGGAGTGCCGCGCCTCAGCGTCCATCATCCCACCAGACGGTGCTTGGCGCCGTTGGCCTCGGTGATGCGCACCTCGAGTCCGGGTAGCGCGGCCACGACGTGCTCGGCCGCGGCGCGGGGCGCGACGAAAAGCCCCGTCGACAGGGCGTCAGCGGTCGTCGCCTTGTCGGCCAGCACGCTGACCGAGGCGTGATGGTTGGCGCTCATGCCGCTGGCCGGCGAGAACAGGTGATGGTTGCTTGGGTCGGCGCCGAACATGGTGCCGTAGCCGCCCGAGGTGGCGACCGCGCGGTTCTCGATCTCGACGATCTCGTCGTAGTCGGCGGGGGCGAAGGGATCGATCAGGCCGATGCGCCAGGGCCGGCCTTCCGGGTGGCCGTCGATGGCGTAGTTCTCGCCCAGGTCGAGCAGCACGTTGGCGATGCCTTCGGAGCGCAGCAGCAGCGCCACCTTGTCGGTGATGTAGCCTTGCGCGATGCCGTTCAGCGTCACTGCCATGCCGGGGCGGGTAAAGGCCACGCGGTTGCGATCGACCTCGATGGCGCGGAAATCCACCAGGGCGCGGGCCTTCTCGACCGCGCTTGCGTCCGGTGCCTGGGTGGTGCCGGGATCGGCGCTGAAATGCTCGGCATAAAGGCGCCAGAGCGGCTGCACACTGATATCGAAGGCGCCGTCCGTCAGCGCCGCGAAGCGCTTGGCCTCGGACAGCAGGTGCACCGTATCGAGCGCCGGTGCATCGACCGCGCCGTCGCGGTTGAGGCGCGAGATCTCGCTATCCGCGTCGTGCAGGCTGAACAAGGCCTCCAGGCGCCGGATTTCGGCCACGCAGCGCTCGAACAAGCGCTCGGCGGCGGCGCGATCCGGATGGGCGAGGCTGATGCGCGCGGGGGCGCCCAGCGCGCTGCCTTCCCAGGTCACCAGCGGTACGGCGGCCCGTGCGCCGAGGCTCGGCAGCAGCGGCAGGCCGGCAACGGCGCCCATGATGGTCAGCGCGCGACGGCGCGAGATGTGGCTGGCAGGCTTGGTCATGAAAAACTCTCCGTCGGCTCGGCGATTCGGCCCTTGCAGCGCTTACATAGCCGTGAATCCCGCATTTGGTCCAGGATCAAGGTCAAGCGAGGCTATACTGCCGCGGATTTTCGAGGGAGGAAGGGGCCCATGGCACCGAAGATTCTGTTCGTCAGCGAGTTTCCCGATGCCGAAGGACCGGCCAAGGCGCTGACGCCCGATGGCTTCGATTTCGTGCTGGCGCCGGAGGACAGCGCCGAATACCGCGATGCCTTGGGCGAGGCCGAATATCTCATCGGTTTCGTCGACCGCCTGGTGGACGATGCGCTGTTCGAGGCGGCGCCCAGGCTCAAGCTGATCCAGCTCTTGAGCGCCGGCTACAACCGGGCCGATCTCGACGCGGCGCGGCGGGCGCGCGTGCCGATCGCCAACAATGGCGGCGCCAATGCGGTGGCGGCGACGCCAATACGGTGGTGGCGGCGCCAATACGGTGGCGGCGGCGCCAATACGGTGGCGGTGGCGCGTTTCTTGCGTTTAAAAGGTCAGTTGAGAGCTACGCAATGCCACGATTGTGGCATGACGAAAGTCAGACCGAGCCCGAATTATGGAGAACTTTATATTCACGGTAGCCATTTTGGCTCAAGGTAAATGAAAGGTTCTGGCGAACTTCGCGTGCTGCTTTTGGAACCCAGAGGAGTTCGATTCCCACTCCGGTCGTTTTT
>CAZVDW010000380.1:0-8461 GCA_964625645.1 uncultured Rhodospirillaceae bacterium | reverse complement strand
GGCGGCAGCAGGCCGGGCAGGCGCTGCGCCAGCATCGACTTGCCGGCGCCGGGCGGGCCGATCATGAGCAGGTTGTGGCCGCCCGCGGCGGCGATCTCCAGCGCCCGCTTGGCCACCTCCTGGCCCTTGATGTCGGCAAGGTCGAGGGGCGCCTCGGTGTCGGCGGCCACCGCCGGCTCGGGCGGGCTTAGCACCTGGGTGCCTTTGAAATGATTGACCAGGGCGAGCAGCGAATCGGGCGCCAGCACGCCGATGCCGGCCCAGGCCGCCTCGCCGCCTTGTGCCGATGGGCAGATCAGGCCGCGCTCCGAGGCCGAGGCGGCCAGCGCCGCCGGCAGCACGCCGGGCACGGGCATGATGCGGGCATCGAGCGCCAGCTCGCCGAGGGCGCAATAGTCGTCCACCATGTCGCTCGGCAGCACGCCCATCGCCGCCAGCACCGCCACCGCGATGGGCAGGTCGAAATGGCTGCCTTCCTTGAGCAGGTCGGCCGGCGCCAGGTTCACGGTTATGCGCTTGGCGGGCAGCGACAGGCCGAGGGCGGCGAGCGCCGCGCGCACGCGCTCGCGCGATTCGGCCACCGCCTTGTCGGGCAGGCCGACCACGGTGAAGCTCGACAGCCCGGCGCCGATCTGCACCTGAACCTCGACATCGATCACGTCCACGCCCTGATACGCCACCGTATGGCAACGAGAGACCATGCGCCGTCCTCCCCGCCCGCCACAGTCGAATGTGGGGCGGCGCAACGCAACCGAAAAGTGGCTCCTAGCGCTTGGCCTCGATGGCGTCCCAGATGGTGGCGGCGAGGTCGCTGCCGTCGAAGCGGGAGATCTCCTGGATGCCGGTGGGCGAGGTGACGTTGATCTCGGTCAGCCAGTCGCCGATGACGTCGATGCCCGTGAAGATCAGCCCGCGCTCCTTGAGCGCCGGGCCGATGGCGGCGCAGATCTCGCGCTCGCGCGGGGTCAGCGCGGCGGCCTCGGCGGTGCCGCCGACATGCAGGTTGGAGCGCGCCTCGCCTTCCGGCGGCACCCGGTTGACGGCGCCCGCCGCCTCGCCATCGACCAGAATGATGCGCTTGTCGCCCGCGCGCACCTCCGGCAGGTATCTCTGCACCACGATGGGCTCTCGAAAGAGGTCGGTGAACATCTCCAAGAGCGAGTTGAGGTTCTCGTCGCCAGGGCCGATATGGAACACTCCGGCGCCGCCATTGCCGTAGAGCGGCTTGACGATGATGTCCTCGTGGCGGGCGCGAAAGGCGTCGATCTCGCCGCGGTCCGAGGTGATCAGGGTCGGCGGCATCAGCCCTTCGAATTCGGTGACGAAAAGCTTTTCCGGCGCGTTGCGCACCTGCGCCGGGTCGTTCACCACGAGCGTCTCGGGGTGGATGCGCTCGAGCAGATGCGTCGCGGTGATATAGGCCATGTCGAAGGGCGGGTCCTGGCGCATCAGCACCACATCGACCTCGGTGAGGTCGAGGGTTCGCGCCTCGCCGAGGGTGAAATGGTCGCCGTAGGTGCGGCGCACCTCGAGCGGCCGGGTCCGCGCCATCACGCGGCCCTCGCGCAGACTCAGCGCGCGCGGCAGGTAATGCAGCAGCTTATGCCCGCGGGCGCCGGCTTCGAGGGCCAGCGCGAAGGTCGAATCGGCGTCGATGTCGATCCCTTCGAGGGGATCCATCTGGATGGCGACGGTGAGGCTCATTCGGCGGCGGCGGCGCGCGAGGGGTCGTCCTTCATCACCACATGGGCGACGACCCGGCGCACATAGGGCACGTCGCGGGCATGGGCCAGCACCCGCTCGAGCTCGTCCTGGTCCTGGCCGATGCCGAGCAGGTAGATGCTGCCGCCGACGGTAGTGATGCTGTAGTTGACGTCGAAAATCCCGGTATCGCCGATCAGGCGGGTGCGCAGGCGCGTCGAGATCCAGCGGTCGCGGACGCTGCCGACAGTGGCGAGCTCGCCGACGCGGACCTCGTTGATCACCCTGGCCACGCCGTCGACCTTCCAGGCGGTCAACGCCGCCTGGTCGGCAAGCGCCTGGGTCGCCACCTGGCCCGTCAGCAGCACGCGGCCCTCCATGACATCGACATTCACCTCCCGGTACAGGTCATCGATGTGCGCCTGGAACAGGGCTTCCGATATCTCCAGGTTGATGCGCGCATCCTTGACCGCGTCGCCGGCCGAGCGTTCCTGGGCGATGACCACGCCGGCCGCGGCGCCGGCGCCGAGGCCGAGACCGATGGGCGTGCAGGCGCCTTGCGCCAGGGCGCCGGCCAGGGCCGTCAGCAAGGCGAGAATCAGACCTGGTCGATGCGCCAGGCGTCGGGCAGGTGTATGGGCCATAAAAATCGCACGCTCGGCCAAGGCTCAACCAACATCACGTCGAATCGCCCATAGAGTGCAGCGAAGCGCGGGTGGCGCGCAAGGAACAATTCCGCCGCGCGCACGATGCGGCGGCGCTGGCGCGGCGCCGGCGGCGCGGTTTCCCAATTCGCATGGCGGCGGCCCTTGACCTCGACGAAGGCGATGACCTCGCCGCGGCGGGCGATGATGTCGATCTCGCCCACCGGAGCGCGCCAGTCGCGGGCAACAATCCGCCAGCCGGCCAGGCGCAGGCGCCAGCAGCACACCGTTTCGGCGGCGCGGCCGAAGCGCAGCGCCCGGCGGCGCGATTCAGGGCTCCGCGCCATCGCTTTCCTGGCGCAGTGCCACCGCGCGGGCATAGAGCGTGCGCCGCGGCAAGCCCGTCGCCGCCGCGACCGCCGCGGCAGCGTCCGAAACCGAGCCCGAGGCCAGTGCCTCGCGAAGCCGCGTATCCACCTCTGCCGCGTCCGGCGTGGCCGCGACCGTCTCGGGCGGCGCGATCACCAGCACCGCCTCGCCCTTGGGCGGGGTGTCCGCAAAGCGCGCGGCCAGGGCCGACAGGGGCTCGCGCAACACGGTCTCGTGCAGCTTGGTGAGCTCGCGCGCCAGGGCGGCGCGCCTGTCGCCGAGGGCGGCAACAAGCTCGCCGCAGGTGGCCGCCAGGCGGCGCGGCGATTCGAGCAGCACCAGGGTTGCCGGCACCGCGGCTAGCTCGCCATAAAAAGCGCGCCGCGCGCCCGCCTTCGATGGCGGAAAGCCGGCATAGAGAAAGCGGTCGGTCGGCAGGCCCGAGGCGGTCAGCGCCGCCAACACCGACGAGGGGCCGGGAATCGGTATCACGTCCAGCCCCGCCGCCGCCGCCTCGCCGACCAGGCGATAGCCGGGGTCGGAGATCAACGGCGTGCCGGCATCGCTGACCAGCGCCACCGCCTCGCCCGCCGCAAGCCTGGCGAGCAGGCCGGGCAGGGCGCGCTGCGCATTGTGCTCATGGTAGCTCGTCAGGCGGGCCGTGATGGCATGCGCGCGCAGCAGACGGCCGGTCCGCCGCTTGTCCTCGCAAGCGACCACGTCCGCCTGTTCCAATACATCGAGCGCCCGCAAGGTGATATCGCGCAGGTTGCCGATCGGCGTCGCCACCAGATAGAGGCCGCTCGCCAGTTTACTTGGCCGGTCACCAGCGCTACCGTCACCTGATGAGGCAGTTTCAGACACCTTGGCTCCCCGCCCTCGCCGCGGCCACGCTGTTGAGCTTCGCCGCCGCCTGTGCCGACAGCGTAGCGCCGCCGCCCGAGGTCGTGCAAGACGAGCCGCCGGCGGTCACGGAAGATGCCTTGCCCGTGGTGCCCGCGACCGAGGTCGATATCGAGCCACTCGACCTGCCGGCGCCGGAAACGCCGCCGCCGAGCTACCGGGATATCGCGCCGGGCGTGGCGCGCGTGGCCATCCTCTTGCCTTTGAGCGGGCCGCGCGCGGGCATCGGCTCGGCGCTGCTCGATGCGGCCCAGCTGGCGCTGTTCGACCATGCCGGCGAGGACTTCGTGCTGCTGCCGAAGGACACGGCCGGCACGGGCTTCGGCGCTGAACAAGCGATGCGCGAGGCGCTCGCCGACGGCGCCGACATCGTGCTCGGGCCGTTGCTTGCGGCATCGGTGCGTGCGGTCAGCCAGTTGGGTCAAAGCCGTGGCGTGCCCGTGCTCGCCTTCACGAACGACCGTTCGGTGGCGCGGCCCGGCGTTTATGTGCTGGGCATTACTCCGGCCCAGCAGATCGAGCGCGTGGTCGGCTATGCCAGCGCCAACGGCCATGCCCGCATCGCCGCCCTGGTGTCGGACGATGCCTATGGCTCGGCGGTTCTCCAGGGCTTGCGCGAATCGGCGGCGCTGCATGCTGCTGTCGTCGACCAGGTGGAGTACTTCGTGCCCGGCCAGGTCAGCGTCGGCGAAAGCGTGCCGGTGCGCCGGCTGGTCTCCAACGGCGGCTTCGATACGCTGCTGATTGCCGCGGGCGGGCGCAATTTGCGCGTCCTGGCGCCGCTCTTCCCCTATTACGATCTCGATCCCGACGAGGTGCGCTTTCTCGGCACCGGCTTGTGGAAGGATAAGGCCGTGATCGGCGAGCCGGCCCTCATCGACGGCTGGTTCGCGGCGCCGCCCGACGACGATTTCAACGGCTTCGCGGCACGTTACCGGCGCGCCTATGGGCGCGAGCCGCCGCGGCTGGTCTCCCTGGCCTATGACGCGCTGGCGCTCACCGCGCTGCTGGCGAACGCGCCCGGTGGCGCCGATTTCAGCCGCGAAACCCTGACCAGCGAAGACGGCTTCGTCGGCATCGACGGCCTGTTTCGCCTGCGCGAAGACGGCCACGGCGAGCGCGCCCTGGCTGTCTATCGCGTCGCCCCGCGTGGCTTCGAAGTCATCGACCCGGCGCCCACGGCGCTGGGTGGGGCGGTTTTCTAAGCTTGAATTGGCTGCGCTGCGAGCGCCCTGAGTCGATGCTAAGCAGGTGGCACTCGGCGCGGGCGTTACTTACGTCTTCTCCTTCCAGGCGCAGAGGTCGCGGATCGGGCAATCGGGGCAGTCGGGCTTGCGCGCCTTGCAGCGGTAGCGGCCGTGCAGGATGAGCCAGTGGTGGGCGTGCTGCTGGAAGCGCTTCGGTACCGCCTTCATGAGTTTCTCTTCGACCGTCAGCGGCGTCTTGCCGGTTGCCAGGCCGGTGCGGTTGGCGACGCGGAAAACGTGGGTGTCGACGGCGATGGTGGCCTCGCCGAAGGCGGTGTTGAGCACCACGTTGGCGGTCTTGCGGCCGACCCCGGGCAGCGCCTCGAGGGCGGCACGGTCGCGCGGCACTTGGCTGTCGTGCTCGGCGATCAGGCGCTGGCTCAAGGCAATGACGTTCTTCGCCTTGTTGCGGTAGAGGCCGATGGTTCTGATCATCTCGCGCAGCCGCTCCTCGCCGAGCGCCACCATGGCCGCGGGCGTGTCGGCAATGGCGAACAGCGGGCCCGTCGCCTTGTTGACGCCGACATCCGTGGCCTGGGCCGACAGCACCACCGCCACCAGCAGCGTATAGGGGTTGGTCGTGACAAGCTCGGTCTGCGGCGCCGGATCGAGCGCGGACAGACGCTCGAACATTTCCTCGCGTTGGGCTGGTCGCATCGGCGTGATCTCCTGGACGGGGTCTTTGACAAGCCATGGCGGCGGTTCCATCATCGGGCAATGGACGACGGCCGCAACCCCGATGCCCAAGCCGCGGAGGCCACACGGCCCGTGCTGTTCGACGCCGTGCTGCGCCCGCATCGCTCATTGAGCGGGCCCGGGTTCGCCGTGTTGATGGCGGTGGTCGCGGTGGTCAGCTTCGCCACCGGCCTGGCCTTCCTGCTGATGGGCGCCTGGCCGGTATTCGGCTTTTTCGGCCTCGACGTGGCGCTGATCTATCTCGCCTTCCGCCTCAACTACCGCGACGCGCGGCGCCGCGAGCATGTGCGCCTCAGCGCCGACAGCCTGGAGGTGCGGCGTATCGCCCCGGGCGGGCGCGTCTCGCGCTGGCGCTTCCAGCCCTACTGGCTGCGGGTCGATCTCGACGATGCGGAAGAGCACAACAGCCGCCTGATGCTTATCTCGCATGGCCGCCGCCTGTCGATCGGCGACTTCCTGGCGCCCGAGGAGCGGGCCTCGCTGTACGAGGCCTTGAAGGCGGCGCTGGCGCGGTGTCGCTGTCTGCCCGCGCCGATGCGCTGAAGCAGACCGCCATGGGTCCACGTGAACTGGCGTTGCTGGCCTTGCTGGCACTGGCCTGGGGCGGCTCCTACACGCTGATCAAGGTGTCGATCGACACGGTGCCGCCGGCTACCATCGTCGCTGCCCGACTGGTCATCGCGACGCTGTTGCTGTGGGTTTACATGGCGCTGCGGGGAGAGCGCCTGCCGAGCCTCGCCGGGCAATGGCGGCTCTATTGGGCCGTGGCGATCAGCGGCAATACCCTGCCGTTTCTGCTCATCACCTGGGGCGAGACGCGTATCGACGCCGGGCTGGCGGCGATCCTGGTTGGCTCGGTGCCGTTGATAACCCTGGCGCTGGCGCCGCTGCTCGCAGCCGACGAGCGGGCGGGCCCGGCGCGGCTCGCCGGTATCGCGCTGGGGTTCGCGGCGCTGGTGGTGCTGGTCGGCCCCAGCGCCCTTGCCGGCCTCGGTGGCAGCCTGCTCGGCGAGCTTGCCCTGATCGCCGCCGCCGCCGCGTTCGCCGTCAACGGCCTGCTGGTACGGCGTATCGGCCCGGCGATCACCGGCGCCTCGACCGTGGTGCTGGGCTTGTCGGCGCTGGTCGCCTTGCCGATCGCGCTAATCCTCGACAAGCCGTGGACGCTGTCGCCCGCGCCCGAGGCACTGCTCGCCATGGCCACGCAGGGCGCCATCTCGACGGCCTGGGCAACGGTGGTGTTCTTTCACCTCATCCGCACCTGTGGTGCCACGGCGACTTCGACGGTCAATTACCTGGTGCCGCTGGCGGGTGTGGCGCTGGGTGTGGTGGTGCTCGGCGAACGTCCGGGCGTCGCGGAGTTCGTGGCTCTGGCGATGATGTTCGGTGCGCTGTTGCTGGTGCGTGGTCAGTCCGACAGGCCCAAGACTTCCGCCATTCCGTAAAGCCCGGGGCCGCGCGCGCGCGTCCACAGCGCGGCGCGCACGGCGCCGTTGGCGAAAATGTCGCGCGAGCCGGCGCGGTGGCCAAGCTCCAGCCGCTCACCCTCGGCGGCGAAGACGGCGCAATGGTCGCCGACCACGTCGCCGCCGCGCAGGGCGGCAAAGCCGATATCGCCGGCCCGCCTGGCGCCCGTGATGCCGTCGCGCCCGCGTGCCGAGACTTCGTCGAGATCGACGCCGCGCCCGGCAGCAGCCGCGCGGCCGAGGCCGAGCGCGGTGCCCGAAGGGGCGTCGACCTTGTGGCGGGGATGCCTCTCGACGATCTCGATATCGTAGTCCTCGCCGAGCACCGCCGCGGCGCGCCGGGTGAGCGCAAAGAGCAGATTGACCCCGACGCTCATATTGGGCGCCCAGACGATGCAGGCCTTCGCCGCCGCCGCCCGCAGCGCCGCGGTCTCGGCCTCGTCCAGCCCGGTGGTGCCGATGACATGCGCCGTGCCCGTCTCCGCCGCCAGCGCCGCATGCGCGGCCGTCGCCGCCGGGCTGGAAAACTCGATCACCACGTCACAGGCCGCAAACAACGCCGCCGCATCCTCACCGATCACCACGCCGCTCTCGCCGATCCCGGCCAGCGTGCCGGCATCCTTGCCGATGGCGTCATGCCCCGCATGCTCGATCGCCGCCGCCAGCCGGCAGCCCTCGCTGGCGCTGACCCGCCGCACCAAAGCCTGCCCCATTCGCCCCGCCGCACCGACCAGACCGACCGCTAGCTCGCTCATATCATCCTCCCCGACCAAGCCACGGCACCCCTAATCCCGAATATCGTCCCACAGCTCCTTCACCTTGCTGAAGAAGCCTTCGGTTTCCGGGTGGGTGTGTTCGTTGGCTGCGTCTTCGAACTGGCGCAGCAGCTCGCGTTGCTCTTCGTTGAGGTTGACCGGGGTCTCGACCATGGTCTGCACGAAGAGGTCGCCCGCGCCGGCGCCGCGCATGGCCGGCATGCCTTTGCCGCGCAGGCGGAACTGGTGGCCGGTCTGGGTGCCTTCGGGCACGGTGATCCGCGCGCGGCCGCCGTCGAGCGTCGGCACTTCGATCGAGCCGCCGAGCGCCGCGCGGGACATCGGCAGGGGCACGCGGCAATAGAGGTTGCCGCCCTCGCGCTGGAACAGGCGGTGGGCGGCGATGGCGATGAAAATATAAAGGTCGCCGGGCGGGCCGCCGCGCATGCCCGCTTCGCCCTCACCGGCGAGGCGGATACGCGTGCCGTCCTCGACACCGGCGGGAATGTTGACCTGCAGCTCGTTATCGCGGCTGCTGCGCCCGCTACCGCGGCAGCCGACGCAGGGCTTCTCGATCACGCGGCCAACGCCTTGGCATTTGGGGCAGGTGCGCTCGATGGTGAAGAAGCCCTGCTGGGCCCGCACCTTACCGGCGCCGCCGCAGGCAGTGCAGGCGGTCG
>CAZVDW010000379.1:0-3262 GCA_964625645.1 uncultured Rhodospirillaceae bacterium | reverse complement strand
GGCTCGCCACCGGGCGGTTGTCCGAGGTCAGGTGGCTCGGGCTGCGCGAGGTCGAGAAGCCCATGGCGCCGGCCGCGACCGCCTCCTTGACCAGGCGCACCATGGCCGCAAGGTCGTCCTCGCTCGCTTCTTCCGAGAAGGCGCGCTCGCCCATGACATAGGTGCGCAGCGCCGAATGGCCGACATAGCCCGAGTAGTTGATCGCCTTGGGCAGGCCATCGACCACGTCGAGGAACTCCGGAAAGCTCTCCCAGCGCCAGTCGATGCCGGCCAGCATGGCCTCGCGGGCGATATCCTCGGCGCGCTCGAGATTGCGGAAGACGTAATCGATCTCGCTTTCGCGGCAGGGGGCGAGGGTGAAGCCGCAATTGCCCATCACCACCGTGGTCACGCCGTGATAGCAGGAGCAGCTGCCGAGCGAATCCCAGAACACCTGGGCATCCATGTGGGTGTGGCCATCGACGAAGCCCGGCGTCACGACGTGGCCTTCGGCATCGATGGTGCGCTCGGCGGCTGCGCTGAGGCGCCCGATATGGGCGATGCGCCCGTCGCGCAAGCCCACATCGGCGCGATAGCGCGGCAGGCCGGAGCCGTCGACGACGCTGCCGTTCTTGATGACCAGATCGTAAGCCATGGCTGTCTCCCCTCTTCCGCGGCGACCATAGCATAGGGATTCGGACGGCCTACCAGCCCATGCGTGTCTGCTGGGTGACGATGCGCCTGGCGCGCAATTCGAAAGCGCGGGCCTGGCCGAAGGTGGATACGCCGCGGGCGGCGAGGAGCGGGATCGCCTTCTGCCACAGTCCCGCTGCGATGCGGGCGTCGCCGAGGGCGGTGTGGCGGCCTTGTACGGCCACGTCCCAGCGCTCGGCGGTGCCTTCGAGGGAAAGCTCGGGCTGGCGCGGCTCGAGCACCGCGGCAAGGCGCATCAGGTCGAGCGTTGGCGGCGGCCGCCAGGGCAGGGCCAGGCGCGCCGCCTCGCTGCGCAGGATGGCAAGGTCGAAGCCGATCTGATGGCCGACGATGACGCGGCCGTCGAGCATGGCCGCAAGGTCAGGCCAGGCCGTCTCCAGCCCGCCGGCACCTGCGACCATGGCGTCGTCGATACCGTGGATGGCGCGCGAGGCCGCGGGCATCGGCATGCCGGGATCGACCAGCCGGTCGAGGATGGTGCCGTCCTCGGTGTCCCCGGTTATGGCCAGGGCGCCGATCGAGACCACGCGGTCGCGCACCACATTGAGCCCGGTGGTCTCAAGGTCGAGCACGACCACACGCAGCGCTGCCAAGGGCACGTCGTCGAAGCGGCTGGGCTCCGCTCGCGGCGGCTCCTTGCGCAATGACGACAGCGCCTTGGCGAGCTTGCGCCGCATCAGAAGATGGCCGCCGTGAAGTCGCCGTCGACGCGGTCGCGCAAGGCCTCGATGGCGCGCAGGGCGTCGATCAGCTCATGACGCTGGGGCGCCGTCAGGCTGTCCGGGTCGAGCCAATAGCCGGGATTGTCGCCGGCCCGGAAATCGGCAATCTGCTGGCGCAGCATGTGGCCGGCGATGACAGCGAAGGCGGCGGCCAGCGTTTCACCGCTGTCCGCCGCCACGACGCCGCGCTCGACCAGCGTGGCCAGGCGCGCGGGCGTGCCGGTGACGGCAACGCCGTTGGCCAGGCTCAACAGGCGCACGGCCTCGACCAGCGGCAGGCCGGCGTCGTATTTGAGGTTGAGGGCGTGGTGGTTGGGGGCCTCGTCGCGGGTGCGCAAACGTCCGAACCAGCCCAGCGCCGTGGCATGGTCGCGCTGCGCCGCGTGCATCTCCTGCAGGAAGGCGTGGCTCCTGGGCAGCGCCGCCGTGACATGGCTGCGCAGTGCCTCGGCCAGCGCGCGCTCGCCCCAGACGGCCGTGAAATCGAAGAAGATGTCGGCCAGCCGCAGCATGGCCGGGCTGCGCCGGCGCAGCCAGCCGTCCACCTGCTGGCGCCATTGGCTGAGCGTCTTGCGCCATAACGGATTGCGCGCCATGACGCCGCCGCGGCAGTAGGGCAGGCCGATGCCATCAAGGCTGTCGCAGAGCATGGCGGAGAAGTCGCGGAACCAGGCATCGACGCGGTCGTGTTCGCCATCGTCGTAATCGGCCAGCACCAGGCCGTTGTCCTGGTCGGCGCCGATCAGGCTCTCGCCGCGCCCGCCCGAGCCCATCACCAGGAGCGCGAAGGGGACCGGCGGCGGGCCCATGCGTTTGAGGCAAAGCTCCAGCGCCCGGGCGTGCAGGTCGCCGTTGATCTGGCTGATCAGGGCGAGGATATCTGGTGCCGGAACGTTGTCGGCAAACAGTTGCTCGGCGACGGTGACCTGCTCGCCCTTGATGGCGGCCAGCCCCGCCGGTGTCTCGTCATGGGTCAGGCGCTCGATCTGCTCGACCATCTGCGGCGCCGCCAGGCCGAGGGCCGTATGCAGCTCGACCATGCCGATCACATCGCCGGCGCCATCCACCACCGGCATGTGGCGAAGGCGGTTGCGGCGCATGCGGGCGATGGCGTGAAACAGATAGTCCTCGGCGCGGACGCTGGCCACGGCGCCGGTCATGACTTCCGCTATGGGGGCGGCCGGGTCGGCCTGAAAGGCCAGGCGCCGGGCAATGTCCTGCTCGGTGACGATGCCGAGAATGCCGCCCTCGTCGGCCACCAGGATTGCCGTCGCGGCGGCCTCGACAAGGCGTGCCACGGCCTCGCGGCAGGGCGTTGCCGGCGCCACCACGGGCGGCGGGGTGCGCATATGCTCGCGCACCAGGCGCGTGAATACGGCGGTTTGGCTGGGCATGGCGGCGTCGAGATTCTCCGGCTTCGTGTTGGCGGCGTGGCGCAGTATACTTCATGACTGACATGTTCGCGCTGGATCCAGAGCTGCCGCCGGACGTCGCCGATGTCCTCGAAAGCGCAGCGCTGCTCGAGGTTTCGGAGTATCGCGTCTTCGAGATGGCCTACGAGGCCTGGTTCGGGAGAGAGGTCGGCGACGACACGGCCCTGCTCGAGCGCCATTTTTTCGCCTATCTCTACCGCGATGCCGTGCCGCCCTGGGTGCGTGCCTTCTGCCGCGACGTGGTTCGGCGCGGGCGGCGGGACGATTTCGACCCGGCGCGCTACGGCATCGTCTACGCGCCGCCGACGCGGACCATGATCTACCTCGGCATCCGCTACGCCATATGGACGACGCTCGCGGTATCGGTCATCATCGGCCTCGCCCATTTCGCCGCCGTTCCCGCCGGCTGTGCCT
>CAZVDW010000378.1:0-3094 GCA_964625645.1 uncultured Rhodospirillaceae bacterium | reverse complement strand
CCGCCTGCAACCCAGACCCGCGCGAATTCGACAGCCCTGGCTGGTTTGCTTATAAACGCATGAGATCGGCTACACTGGACGCGGCCAGTACAGGAAGGAGCCACGCATGACTCTGTACAAGAGCGATGCCGACAGCCTGGTCGAGGCGATTGCCGACGGGGCTTGCCTGATCATGCCTAGCGACACCAACGGCGTGCCCATGGCCGCCGTGAGAGCCCTGATTCGCAAGGGCGTGCGTGACCTGAGGCTCATCGGCGGCCCCACCAGCGGCCTCGCCGCCGACCTCCTGATCGGCGCCGGCTGTGTGGCAAACATCGAAAGCGCGGCGGTGAACCTTGGCGAATATGGCGGTGCGCCGCGCTTCCGCGCGGCCGCGGACGAGCGCGGCATCGCCATTCGCGAGACCACCTGCCCGGCCATTCATGCCGCCCTGCAGGCAGCAGAGAAAGGCATTCCCTTCATCCCGCTGCGCGGCCTCATCGGCTCCGACGTGCAGCGTCTGCGCGACGATTGGAAGCTGATCGACAATCCGGTCGCGCCCGAGGATACGCGCGACCCCATCGCCTTGTTGCCCGCCATCACGCCGGATGTCGCCCTGATCCATGCCGCCTGCGGCGACGACGAGGGCAATGTCTGGATAGGCCTGCGGCGCGAAGTCCTGACCATGGCGCATGCCGCGCGTACCACCCTGGCAACGGTTGAGAAGCGCATCAGCGGCAGCCTGCTCGACGATCCGGCGACCGCGTCCGGCACCATATCCTCGCTTTACATCGACCATGTCGCGACCTGCCCGAGCGGTGCCTGGCCGGTCGGCTTCGCCAATCTCTATGGCCCCGACGGAGCGCATATGCGCGCCTATGCCAAAGAGGCGAAGAGCGCCGCCGGTTTTGCCGCCTACCTCGATGAGCATGTCCTGAGCGAGCGGGCCGTCGCCGCCGAATAGCCGATGTCAGCCCGTCCCTATAGCGACCGCGAGCTTTTGATCGCAGTGCTCGCGCGGCGCCTGCCCGACCACGGCCATGTGGTTGCCGGCGCCATTTCGCCGCTCCCCGCCGCCGCCGCCATGCTGGCGCGCGAGCGCAGCGGCGGACGCCTGCGTATCACCGTGCTCGGCAGCGAGCGCTTCTTTCGCCATGCCGATGGCGGGCGCGAGATTTTCGATGCCGCCGGGCGCGGGCGCGTGGACGTGTTCTTCCTCAGCGGCGGCCAGATCGACGGCAACGCCAATATCAATCTGGTCGGCGTCGGCGAGTATCCGGACCTGAGCGTGCGCTTCCACGGCAATTTCGGCTCGGCCTATCTCTATTACATGGTGCCCAACGTCATCCTCTTTCGCGAGGAGCACAGCCCCAGGGTATTGGTGCCGAAAGTGGACTTCATCAGCGCCCCCGGCAGCGGCCCGCAAGGCGTCTACCGCCCCGGCGGGCCAAGCGCGCTGGTGACCGGCCGCGCCATATTCGACTTTGACAAGGCCACAGCCCGCTTGCGCCTTGAAAGTCTGCATCCGGGCCATGATCTGAAGGAGGTCGAGGCGGCCACCGGATTCCCCTTCGCTCATGCCGCCGAGGTGGCAGGCACGCCGGCGCCAGACGCCGAGGAGCTTGCCCTGATCCGCGGCCCCGTGCGCGAGATGCTGGCCGAGACCTATCCACAAGTGGCGGCGACGCTCGGCTGACCCGCCGGTAAGGCGCTGTTAACCCGTATCAGGCTAGATCGAGGCATGGCTCAAATATCGACACGGAGCAAAGCGCGTAACCGATCCTCGAGCATGGGGTTGGTAATTGGCATTGTGATCGGTATTTCGGTGCTGGGTCTGGGCATCGGCCTGACCATCGGCCATCTGAGCACTGACACGGCCTCGAGCCGGGCCGAGAAATTCGGGCTCTCCGAGCTCGTCAATTCCAACGCCGACGACGACCGCACCCTGACACCGCGTGAGCAAGTGCGCCAACGCATCGAAGAGAGCCGGCGCGGCGAGAGGCGCTCCACGTCTCCGCCCGAGGTCACGGGCACCAAGCTCATGCTGCGCGCCATTCAGGAGCTGAACCCGCGTCAACGCGAGATTCTTGTCAGGGACCTGTCCCGCTACGTGCGGAAATATCCCGAGGCCCTACCCAAGATCTACACGCTGGTCCGTAAGTTCCTCACCAACAACCCGCAGATGGCGGAGCATGGCAATACGGTAAAGCGCATGCTGGAAGACACTTTGCGGCAGGACCCGGACTACCTCGGCAACTGATCCTCGGGCGCCAGACAGTCGGCGTCGTCGTGCCGCGGATCGTTGACGTGGCGGCTGACGGCCCTTGCCACGAGCGGGATGCCGCCGCCAGGCCCCAGCAGACCGGCAAGCAAACCGGGATCAACCGCCTCAAGCCAGATCGACTGGTGCGAGGGCGCCAGGATCACCGGCATGCGCTGATGGATCGGCGCCAGGTCGGCCGAGGCATCCGTGGTGAGGATGGTGAAGGTCTCCAGCGTATCGTCGCCGCCCCAGCGCTCCCAGAGCCCGGCAAAGGCCATTACAGCGCCGTCGGCCCGGGCAATATGGTAGGGCTGCTTGGCGCCATCGCGCGCCTGCCATTCGTAGAATCCATCGGCCACGACCAGGCAGCGGCGGCGGCGAAAGGCGGCGCGGAAGGAAGGCTTTTCCGCCACCGTCTCGGCGCGTGCGTTGATCATGCGGTTGCCGATTGCCGGGTCCTTGGCCCAGGACGGCACCAGGCCCCAGCGCAGCCAGGCCCATTGCCGGCCACCATCGGCGTCGAGGCGAACGACAGGCAACAGCTGCCCCGGCGCGGCGTTGAAGCGCGCCACGTGTCCGTCGAGGGGTCCGGCCTCGAACAGGCCGACCAGAGCCTGCTCGGGTGTGGTCAGGGAGTAGCGGCCGCACATGGCAGTCTCCGGCGCGACAGCGCCCACCGTGAATTCGATTCTAAGGCGCCGGATAATGCTCTAGATTCGCAGGCAGGGAAACCGACCACGGCGAGGCAGTGACCACAGATTCCGACAATATGCTGGCGATCGCGCTCTGGGACGATACCGGAGCGATGATGGCCTGCAACGACGCCTTCGCCGCCATGCTGCCGGCGGTCTC
>CAZVDW010000377.1:0-3673 GCA_964625645.1 uncultured Rhodospirillaceae bacterium | reverse complement strand
ACGCCGGCCGAGGCTGTCGCCGATCTGGCGCGGCGCCATGGGGCGACCGCCGAGGTGCGACCCGTGTTCTCCCTGGCGCTGCGCCATCTCGCCGATAGCGCGCCCGCGCCCGGCCCGCCGCGCCTCGTGCATGGTGACTTCCGCCTCGGCAACCTCCTGTTCCGCGCGGAAGGCCTGGCCGCCTCGCTCGATTGGGAGATGAGTTTTCTCGGCGACCGCCACGCCGACTTCGGCTGGCTGTGCATGGAGAGCTGGCGCTTCGGCAGCGCGCTGCCGGCTGCCGGGCTGGCCACGCGCGAGGCCCTGTTCGCCGCTTACGAGGCGGCGGGCGGCGCTGCCGTCGATGTGGCGCGCGCGGCCTGGTGGGAGCTTTGGGCGGCGCTCTGCTGGGGTATCATCACAACCGAGATGGGCGGCTGGATCCGCGCCGGCGACGATGTCTCGGTGGAACGCCACGTCATCGCGCGGCGCGCTTCCGAGACCGAGCTGATCCTGCTGGCGAAGCTGACCGGGAAGGCCGACTGATGCAGGACCCGCCGATTGCCCTGGACATCATTGCCGTTGTCATGGAATTCCTGCAACGGCCCGAGCCGGGAACGGCCTTCGAGCGCAGGGTGGCGGCGGCGGCGCTGGCCATCGCCCATCGCGAGCTGGCGCTCGACCCGGCGGATGCCGACGCGGAACGGGCGCGCCTGGCCGCGCTGCTGGGCCGCGACGGCGAGCTTGGCGAGCTGACCGCGGCGCTTGCCACGCGGATCGCCTCCGGCAACATGGATTTGGCCACGCCGGGACTCGCCGACCACCTCTGGCGGACCACGCTCGCCAAGGTCGCGGTCGACCAGCCCAGCTTTCCCCTCTATCGCCGCCTGACCGACTGACAACACGGAGCTTCGCCATGGATTTTACCCTGCCCGACGACCTCGTCGCCTATCTGGCGCGCCTCGACGCCTTCATCGAAGCCGAGATCGCGCCCTTGCAGGGGAGCGACGACAACGAGCGCTTTTTCGACCATCGCCGCGAATGGGCGCGCACCGACTTCGAGGGCGGCGGCCTGCCGCGCCCGGAATGGGAGGACCTGCTGGCCGAAGCCGTGCGCCGCGCCGATGCGGCTGGCTTCCATCGCCTCGCCCTGCCGTCGGAATTCGGCGGCAATGACGGCTCCAATCTCTGGATGGCGGTGATCCGCGAGCATCTCGCGGCCAAGGGGCTGGGGCTGTTCAACGACCTGCAGAACGAGCATTCGGTCGTCGGCAACTTCCCGGTCATTCTCATGCTGCGCGACTTCGGCAGCGAGGCGCAGAAGGCGGAGCTCATCGCCGGCGCGCTCGAGGGCCGCTACAGCTTCGCCTTCGGCCTCACCGAGCCCGAGCACGGCTCGGACGCGACGCACATGGAAACCCGCGCGCAGCCGGAAGCGCGCAACGGCATCGACGGCTGGCGCATCGACGGCGCCAAGATGTGGATCACCGGCATGCACCGGGCGAGCCATTGCGTGGTCTTCGCGCGCTCGGACGGCGAGGCGGGCGATGCCACGGGCATAACGGCCTTTCTGGTGCCGCGCGAGACAACCGGGCTGGTCATCGAGGAATATCTCTGGACCTTCAACATGCCGACCGACCACCCGCGCCTCTCCTTGAGCGACCTCTGGGTGCCGGCGGAAGCGCAGTTCGGCGAGCGCGGCGGCGGCCTCGCCCTGGCCCAGGCCTTCGTGCACGAGAACCGCATCCGCCAGGCCGCCTCGTCCTTGGGCGCGGCCTGTTACTGCATCGAGGAGAGCGTGGCCTATGCCCGCGCCCGCAAGCCCTTCGGCAAGGCGCTGGCGGCCAACCAGGCCATCCAGTTCCCCTTGGTCGAGCTGGCCACGCAAGCCGAGATGCTACGCCTCTTGATCCGCAAGACCGCCTGTGAGATGGACCAGATGCCCCACCCCGAGGTCGAGAAGCGCCTCTCCGACAAGGTTTCGATGTGCAACTACCAGGCCAACCGCCTGGTCTGCGAGGCCGCCGACCGGGCCATGCAGGTGCATGGCGGCATCGGCTATTCGCGGCACAAGCCCTTCGAGCATATCTACCGCCACCACCGTCGCTACCGCATCACCGAAGGCGCCGAGGAGATCCAGATGCGCAAGGTCGCGGCCTACCTCTTCGGCTACCTCGGCCCGAGGCGTGAGACACTCGGCAAGCCATGACGCGGTGGTCGGCGGTGTCGAAGTTAGCCTTGGGCATATTCTTCAATTGCTTCGTTCAGTCTTCGCACCAGTAGCTGCCGCCGTTCGCAAGACCCGTCCAGCGACCCGTGGCATTGGTCTCGGCGAATTTTCCCGTACCCATGAACTGGACGGTACCGTGCAGCGCGTCGCGATCTTCGGTTCCCGTATCGCCGGGATTCGACGCCCAGTGGCCGATGAGCCGATCGCCGTCGGCGTCTTCCCAATAGCACCCGCCCTGCCAGGTCTGCACACCGTCGCGAACGATACCCATGCCGCGACATTCGCCGAAGATGCGATGTCGCGCATCACTCGGATCATCGGCGATCAGCGTCGCCGGACTGAAGTAATGCATGATCTGATCGCCGTTGCCGAGATCGGTGACAAAGAAGTCCGGCCGGCCATTGACGTCGTGACCGCAGACAGCGAGTGCCGGCGCCGACACGGTAATGGCGGCAACCAGCGCAGCCATTTGGAGCAATATCGATTTTGACATTTCCTTGCCTCGCGTTAGTCGGGAGTTTCCCTGATTTCGCCATGGTGCGCGCTTGGCACCCCCTTCGTGCCTCTCATCTTGGGCACGAAAATTCCGTTCGCAAAGTTTGTAACGGATTGAAACGACACGGCATTTGAGCCGAGATGGCGCCTGCTCGCGGCGCCTCGGAGTCGCCGTCTGCCAAGGGTTCGGCTTGGAAAGCGGCCTGACTTGCGTATAACTTGCATGTTTGAAACAGGCGCTGGCGTGATGGTCGTACCAATGGCGAAGTCCGGATCCAGCATCGAAGTGGATACGGCCGACGGACGGACGCTGTCGGCCGACGCCATCCGCGCGCAAATGGAGAAGGTGCTCACGAGCAGCGAGCTCCGGCAGTCGCGGCGAATGCAAGACTTCCTCCGTTTCATCGTGTCCGAGACGCTGGCCGGCAGGGAGGACCGCCTGAAGGAGTTCTCCATCGCGGTCGAGGTGTTCGGTCGCGAGTCGTCGTTCGATCCCAAAACAAGCTCTATCGTACGCGTCGAGGCGAGCCGTCTGCGCCGCCGGTTGAGGGAATATTCTCTCGCTGCCGGTAAAGGCGACCAAATACATATTGGGCTGCCGCCGGGAACCTATACGCCCACCTTCACGCTGATCGAATCGATTGGCGACGATGCCGCGCCACCGCAGGCAGCAGACAGTGCCGAGGTCGAGCCACGATCTGCGAGTTTGGATAAACCGGCGATCGCCGTTCTGCCATTTGCCAATGTCAGCGGAGATGCGGAACAGGAGGTCTTCGCTGACGGCCTGGCAGAGGACCTGATTACCGCGCTATCGCGAATCCGCTGGCTGTTTGTCATCGCACGCAACTCGACCTTTACCTACAAAGGCGGCGTGGTAGACGTCAAACAGGTAAGCCGGCAGATGGGCGTGCGCTATGTTCTCGAAGGCAGCGTCCGGCGCAGCCGCGATCGTGTCCGCGTCTCGGCGCA
>CAZVDW010000376.1:0-9631 GCA_964625645.1 uncultured Rhodospirillaceae bacterium | reverse complement strand
CGTCCTCCAGCTCCGCGGTCGCCGCGAGCAGCTCGTAGCTGACGCTGCGGCCGATGGTGGCGGCGAGCTGCGCAACCTCCTTGGCGCTGCCGAGACGATCGAGCCGCGCCATCAGGGCGTCGCGCAATGTTGCCGGGATGGTCAGGCCCGGCGCCTCTCCCGCCTGGCCTTCCAACACCGCCTCGGTGAGCTGCTCGACGAATAGCGGAATGCCGTCGGCCTTGGCCAGAATCCGCGCCACCGTTTCCTCGGGCAGCGTGTTCTTCGTCGCCACCCCGTCGATGAGGGCGGCGCCGTGGGCGCGCGAGAGGCGGTCGAGATTAAGCGTTGCGACGTGGCCGTAAGTCGGCCAGGGCGGCGTGAACTCGGGCCGGTATGTCATGAGCACCAGGACACGCGCCTCGCCAATGCCATCGATCACCATGGCGAGCAGATCGAGCGTCGTCGGATCGATCCAATGGGCGTCTTCGAAAACCATCAGCACCGGCTGCGCGCGGGCAAGGCCGACAACCTGGTCGGCAAGCGCCAGCAGGGTCGATTGCCGCGACTTTTGCGGCGACAGGCCGAGAGGCGGGTACCTATCGGCAGGCAGCGACAGCAGCGGTGCCACCAGCGGCGCCACGCCGGCCACGTCGTCCGTGCCCAGGGCGAGCATCGCTTCCATGCGGTCGAGCCTGGCCTCGTCGCCGTCATCCGTGGCGAATTCGGCAGCGCGCTCCAAATGCTTTATGACAGGGTAAAGCGCGGTATTGATATAGTAAGGGGAACATTGGTAGCGCAAGCGAATATGGGGCTCGTCTCCCAAGCGCTCCAGCAGACCATGAGCGAGGCGGCTCTTGCCGATGCCGGGCTCGCCCGACAGCATCACCGCCTGCCCTTCCCCGGCCTTGGCACGCTGCCAGCGCTCCAGCACCAGGGCGATCTCGGCGTCGCGCCCGACAAGCGGTGTCAGGCTGGCGCCGCGCGCGGCCTCGAAGCGGCCCTCGGTGCTGGCGATCCCCGTCACCGACCAGGCATGCACGGGATCGACGATCCCCTTCAGGCTGTGCGAGCCGGTGTCGTCAAGCTCGAAGGCGCCACCCACCAGCTGCCGTGTCGAGGCGGCAATGACGATGCCGTCGGCCTCGGCCAAACCTTGCACCCGCGCGGCAATGTTCGGCGTCTCGCCCACTGCCAGTTTCGGGACCGAGGCATCGCCGCCACCGGTCTCGCCCACCACCACCGGGCCGCTGGCGACGCCGACACGCACCTGCAAGGCTGCCGGCGCCGGCACCTGCTTGACCGCCTCGACAATGTCGAGTGCCGCGCGCACCGCCCGCTCGGCATCGTCCTCATGCGCCTGGGGCCAGCCGAAATAGGTCATCAGGCCATCGCCGAGATATTGCGCGACATGGCCTTCATAGCGTGCCACAGCCGTGCCGGCGGCCTGCTGGTAGGCCTGCATGAGGCTGCGCAGGTCTTCCGGGTCGAGCTGCTCCGAGAGCGCGGTGGAGCCCACCAGGTCGCAGAACATCACCGTGATCTGGCGCCGCTCGGCACTTTGCCGGGGCTCGTTCGCGGCACTTTCGGCGGCCACCTCGACGCCGTCCTTGATGGCCGCCATGACACGCTTGCGCGGGCCCATGGCGAGGCCGAGCTCCTTGAAATCGTCCTCGCTCAGAAAGCGCAAATCCTCGGGCGCGATCCGCTCGGCCTCGAAGGCCGCAGCACTGTCGCCAAGTCCAAGCGCCTCCAGCCATGCTCGAATATCGGACATGCCTCGTCTCCCCGAGCCCGACTATACACCAATCGCGATTAGGCCACGGCTGCCGTTATAGAAGGGCGCGCGATCAGATTCGGTATTGATGACCGCCAGCCCATCGCCGCCAGCCTCAAACCGCGGCCGGGCCCGGAAAGCGCTCGCGCAATTGTTGCTTGAGCACCTTGCCCGTGGGGTTGCGGGGAATTTCGTCGACGAAGGCCACGGCCTGGGGCAGCTTGAAGCGGGCCAGCTTGCCGACGCAGAAGCCCAACACCTCGTCAGCCTCCAGCCCTTCGGTCGGCACCACGACGGCCAGGGCACTTTCGCCCCACTTGGCGCTGGGCTGGCCGATCACCGCCACTTCGCGCACCTTGGGGTGAGCCAGAATGACGTTCTCGATCTCGGCCGGGTAGACGTTCTCGCCGCCCGAGATCAACATGTCCTTGAGGCGGTCCTTGATATAGACGAAGCCATCGGCGTCCATGCTGCCGATATCGCCCGTATGCAGCCAGCCGTCACGCAGGGTCTCGGCGGTGGCTTCGGGCCGGTTCCAGTATTCCTTCATGATGTGGCGGCCGCGCAGGATGATCTCGCCGGTCTCGCCGGGCGCCATATCCTCGCCGTCCGGACCCACCACGCGCAATTCGGTGTGGAAGAAGGGCTTGCCCGTGGAGCCCAAATGGCTCGCCGCGTCGTCGGGCGCGATCAGGCAGCCCGGGCCGCAGCTTTCGGTCAGGCCATAGACCTCGTGCACCTCGACGCCCATCGCCGCATAGGCCTCGATACTGGTTACCGGCACCGGCGCGCCGCCCGACATGATCCAGCGCAAATGGCTGTGATCGGTGCTGTCGCGCTCAGGCACCTGATACATGAAGGTGAGCATGGCAGGCACCGCGAGCATGACGGTGACCGCCTCCCGCTCGATCAGCCGCCAGGCCACCGCGGCGTCGAAGCTGCGCATGATCACCGAGGTAATGCCCAAGTGGACATTACTGGTGAGTGGCGTCAGCGCGCCCACGTGGTAGGCCGGCAAGGCCAGCAGATAGCGGTCCTTGAAACGCAGCTCCGAGGTCACGCCGATACAGAGCGAGGCCCAAATCGCCGTCTCGTGGGTATGCACCACGCCCTTGGGCAGGCCGGTCGTGCCCGAGGTGTACATGATGTAAAGCATGTCGTCGTCCTGGCCACCGAGCTCGGGCTCGGCATCTGACGCCGCCGCCTGCAGCGCGTGATAGTCTTCGGCGAAGCCATCGCGCTCGCCGCCCTGTTCCAGCACCTGCAGCCAGTCCGTGACGGCGCTGGCTTCGGCGCCACGGCGTTGCAGCTCAGCGGCCACGGCCCGGAATTCCTCGCCGTAAAGGAGGGTTTGCGCCCCGGAATCCTGGAGGATGAAGGCAAGCTCGTCAACGACCAGGCGGACATTCAGCGGCACCACCACGCCACCAAGCTTGGCGACGGCGAAAAAGGTCTCGACGAATTCCGGGCAGTTGAGGGTGAGGATGGCGACCCTGTCGCCCTTGCCGACGCCCCGCGCCGCCAGCGCGTTGGCGGTGCGGTTGCAACCCTCGTTCAAGGCGCGGAAGCTCAGGCGCCGCCCTGACGCGACATCCACCAGGCCCTCGAGCTGCGGCGTCAAATAGGCTCGCTTGGCAAGGATAAGTCCTACATTGTCCTTCATCCGAGCCCCCTATTCGGCTGTTGCGTCAATCCCCTGCGGTTCCCCGGCCACGACCACGGCAAAAGCATCGGGGTCCAACAACTCAGCAGCCAGCACCGCAATATCCTCGCGCCTGACCGCCTCGATCAAGCCGTTGCGGCGGTCGAGATAGTCGATGCCCAGCTCGGCGATCTGCATGCCCACCAGCATCGTGGCGATCTCGCCATTGCTGTCGAGCCTGAGGGGAAAAGAGCCTGTGAGATAGGTCTTGGCGTCGGCCAGCTCCTGCTCGCTTACGCCCCCGTCGCGCAGGCGGATCACTTCGTCGCGGATCACGGCGAGGGATTCCGAGACACGCGCGTTCTGCGTCGCGGTGCCGATCATGAAGGCGGCGGCGTGCTCGAGCGGCACCAGGTAGCTGAAAACGCCGTAGGCAAGGCCGCGCTTCTCGCGCACTTCCATATTGAGGCGGCTGGAGAAGCCGCCACCGCCGAAAATATGGTTCATCACATAGGCGGTGTAGAAGCGGGGGTCGGCGCGCTTCAGCCCGGCCTGCCCCATCAGCAGCACGCTTTGCGGCTGCGGCAGGCGCTCGACATGCACGGTCCCGGCCGCGCCAGGCACGGTCTCGGCAATTTCGCTCGGGCGCGCCGTGGCCGCCAGACCGCCGAAGATCAGGTCCAACACGCGGCCCAGATCCGCCGCCGTGATGTCGCCGGCAACGCCCACCGTCAGGGTGTCGCGCCCGAAACGGGCGCGGGTGTAGGCAAGCAGGTCGTCACGGGTGATCGCCTCGACCCCGGCGAGGGTGCCGCCCGGCGGGCGGGCATAGGGATGACCGGCGAAGGCCGTGGCATACCATTGCCGCCGCGCCACCTGGTTGCCGTCCCTGGCGGCACGCTCGAGGCCGGCGATGAGCTGCCCACGCACCCGCTCGACGGCATCGTCGTCGAAACGCGGCTCGCGCAAGGCCATGGCCAGGAGGCGATAGGCGACATCGCCGGTTTCGCTCAGCGTGGCGAGGCTGCCGCCGAATTCATCGATCCCGGCCTCGAAGCCCATGCGTACGGCGCTGTCATCGAGGGCCTTCTGGTAGGCCAGCGCGTCCATCTTCCCGGCGCCTTCGTTGAGCAGCCCCGAAACCATCTCGGCGAGGCCTTCCTTGCCCTCGGGATCGAGCCCGCTGCCGCCAGCAAAGGTGAAGCGCAGGCTGACCATGGGCACCGTGTGCTCCTCCACCAGCCAGGCCTCGATACCGGCGGGGCTGACCACACGCTGAACCTCCACCGCGACCGCCGGGCGCAGCGCAAAGACGGCCAGGCAAAACGCGGCCAGGAAGAGACGCGCCATCACGAGCCCTGCCCGTCGTCGCCCGGCAGCAGAGTGCCGGTGACCGAGCTTTCGCTGTGCAACACTGCCCGCGCCGCGGCGAGCACGTCCTCGGCGGTCACGGCCTGCACCGCGTCGGGCCAGGCCTCGACCTGCTCCACGGTGAGCCCCACGGTTAGCGCCACGCCGAATATCCGCGCCAGGGACGACAGGCTGTCGCGGGCATAGACCGCCAGCGAGCGAATGCCGAACTTGGCCCGTGCCAGCTCTTCCGCGCCGACACCTTCGGCCAACAGCCGCGCGAGCTCGGCATCGAGGGCTTGCTCGACCGTCTCCACCGTCACTCCCGGGGCGGGGCGGGCGTAGACGCCGAAGCGCGAGCGGTCCAACGTCGTGCCCTGGAAATAGGCGCCGGCATTGATCGCCAGCTGCTGCTCGACCACGAGCGACTGATAGAGCCGGCTGGTGGTGCTGCCGCCGAGCACTTCGGCGAGCACGTCGAGGGCGACGGCGATGTCGTCCGGGTCGTCGTGATAGCTGGGGCTGAGATAGCTGCGCATCCATTCCGGCGCCGCCACCCGCTCGTCCGCCATCACCAGGCGCCCGGCGGCGCGCTGCGGCGGCTCCGAGGGACGCAGGCGCGGCACCACCTCCTGGGCCGGAATGCGGCCGTAGATACGCTCGGCAAGCGGCCGTATTTCCTCGGCGGTAACGTCGCCGGCGACGATCAGGATGGCATTGCCCGGCGCATAGTGGCGGCGATAGAAGGCCAGCGCGTCCTCATGCGTGAAACCACGAATCTCGTGCTCCCAGCCGATGATCGGCGTGCCATAGGGATGGGAGAGAAACTGCGCCGCGCCCATCTGCTCGCCGAACTGGGCGTTGGCGCGATTGTCGGTGCGCATGCGCCGTTCCTCGAGCACGACATCGCGCTCGGTCTCGAAAGCAGCGACCTCGAAGGCCAGGTTGACCATGCGGTCGGCCTCCATCTCCATCACCATCTCCAGGCGGTCGACGGCGATGTTCTGGAAATAGCCGGTGTAGTCGTGATTGGTGAAGGCGTTGTCGTTGCCGCCGTTGCGCGCGATGACGCGGGAAAAGTCGCCGTTCGGCACCGACGGCGTGCCCTTGAACATCATGTGCTCGAGCATGTGGGCGATACCGGAGGCACGCGGCGGCTCATCCGCCGCACCGATCTTGTACCAAACGGCGTGGTGCACCACCGGTGCCCGGTGATTGGCGATCACCACCACCTGCATGCCATTGTCGAGGAAAAAGGTCTCGGCGCCGAAGGTCTTGCCCGGCGCCGCCTCGGCTGCACCGGCGAGGCCGAGCGCCACGGCCAACCAGGCCGCAATGAGTCGCGTCCGTGTCATGTGCCTTCTACGCTCCGCGCGCGAAATCGGATCAGAACAGGTCTTCCAGCGGCGCCCGCTCGCGGCGCACGATAACCGGCGTGTCGCCGTATGTGGGCGCCCTGCCCTCCGCCGCGTTATCCCGCAGGCGCTGGGCTTCGGCGACCGGATCGAGCGCCACGCCTGCGGCCTCGCCCTCCCGCCAGAACATCAGCTCGTTAACTAATCCGTCATCATCGGCGGCAAGCACCGCGCTCTCGCGGTTTATGACCTGACGAATGCCGGGATCGGCCTCGTTGGCCCCTGCCATATTGAGCAGTGCCAGCTCGCCGGGGGTACGCGGCGGCGGCGCGGCCCCGGCGTTGCCGCGATCGGCATTGGGACCGAGCACGATCTCCTCGGCCTGGCGGCGCACGTCCCGATCCTGCGGGCGCGGCGCGCCGGGCGCCGGCGGGCGCAGGTGGAAGTCGGGCGGCAAGGCCAAAGGCTGCGCCTCGACGACCTGGTACTCGTCGGGCGCCTGACGGCCGAACCCGAATTGTTCCGTGATGGAATCCCCACAGCCGCCGAGCGCCACGAGGGCGGCGGCAGCTACGGACCAAAGACGCGCGGTTCTGAAATGCTCTGTCATGATTCCGGTAGTTTACCGTTCTCGGGCTTCGCGATCAAACTTGTCGCCAACAATCCGATGACGCCGACGGTTATGGCGGAATCGGCGACGTTGAAAGCCGGCCAGTGCCAGCCGAAGGCGTGAAAATCGAGGAAATCGAAGACCCAGCCGAGCCGCAGACGGTCGATCACGTTGCCGATCGCGCCACCGACGGCCAGCCCCAGCGAGGTGGCCACCAGGCGCGATTCGGCGCGCGCCATCCAGACGCAGAGACCGAGAGTGATGGCGAGCGCGATCACCGCGATGAGCCAGACGGGAACCGATTGGAACATGCCGAAGCTGACGCCGGTGTTCTGCACATGCACCAGGTTGAAGAAGCCCGTCACCTCGATGCGCGCACCTTGCTCCGGCAACACACCCAGCATGACGACCTTGGAGACTTGATCGAGCGCTATGACGACGACCGCGATCGCCAGGCCGAGCGTCAGATAGGCCCGGTTCCAGCTCACGCCGCGACCGCGACCACCGAGGCGCAACGGCCGCACAGGCCGCTCTCTGGCGAAACCTCGTGGAGCTGGCGCCAGCAACGCTCGCACTTGTCACCTTCCGCGGCGCCAACCGCGACAGCGATGCCCGGCTCCTCCGCCATGGTGAAGGCGTCGGCCGGCGGGGCATCGCTGGTCACCGTGATCTGCGAGGTGATGGCAAGCTCGGCGAGGTCCACATCCGCCAGCAGGGCCGCATCGGCCGCGCTGACATGCACCACGGGATGCGCCTGCAGGCTCGAGCCGATGCGCTTCTCCCGCCGTTCGACTTCGAGCGCGCCGGTGACGACCCGGCGGATCGCGCGCAGGCGCTGCCAGCGCTCGGCCAGGGCATCGTCGCGCCAGGCCGTCGGAGTTTCCGGGAAGGTGCGCAGATGCACACTGTCGTCGTCGGACGGATAGCGCGACAACCATGCCTCTTCCGCCGTGAAGGCGAGAACGGGAGCCAACCACGTCACCAGGCGCTCGAAGACACTGTCGAGCACCGTGCGCGCGGCGCGGCGGCGGGCATCGCCGATGCCGTCGCAATAGAGCGAGTCCTTGCGGATGTCGAAATAGAAGGCCGACAGCTCGTTGCCGCAGAAGGTGTGCAGCGCCGTGTAGAAGCGGTGGAACTCGTAGTCCTCGAAAGCCTCCTTGCGCAGATCGTCGAGCTCCACCAGACGGTGCAGCACCCAGCGCTCGAGCTCGGGCATGTCCGCCACCTCGACCCGCTCAACCGCGTCGAAACCGGAAAGATTGCCGAGCATGTAGCGCAGCGTGTTGCGCAGACGGCGATAGGAATCGACCAGGCCCTTGACGATCTCCGGGCCGATGCGAAGGTCGTCGGTATAGACACTGAGCGCCGACCACAGGCGCAGGATATCGGCGCCGTTATTGGCGATGAGCTTTTGCGGCGCCACCACATTGCCGAGGGACTTCGACATCTTGCGGCCCTCGGCGTCGAGCACGAAACCGTGGGTCAGCACCGCGTCGTAGGGCGCGCGGCCGCGGGTGCCGCAGGATTCGAGCAGCGAGGAATGGAACCAGCCACGATGCTGGTCGGAGCCTTCGAGATAGAGGTCGGCCGGCCAGCGCTGGGTGTCGTCGCCCTCCAGCACGAAGGCGTGGCTCGAGCCCGAATCGAACCAGACATCGAGAATGTCGGTGACGGCCTCGTAGTCGGCCGGATCGCGGTCGGGCCCGAGGAAGCGCGCCGGATCGGCGGTGAACCAGACATCGGCGCCGTCTTCCTCGACCGCGTCGGCGACGCGCTCGATGACCGCGCCGTCGCGCAGGGGCTCGCCCGTCTCCTTGTGCACGAAGACGGTGATCGGCACGCCCCATTCGCGCTGGCGCGAGACGCACCAGTCGGGCCGCGTCTCGATCATCGCGCGGATGCGGTTCTCGCCAACCGCCGGCACCCAGCGGGTGTCGTCGATCGCGCTGAGCGCCACCTGCCGCAGATCGTTGGTATCCATGCTGATGAACCACTGCGGCGTGTTGCGGAAGATCACCGGCTTCTTGGAGCGCCAGCTGTGGGGATAGGAATGGCGGTAGGATTCTTCGCCCAGCAAGGTTCCGTAGCCTGCGAGCGTCTCGATAATCTCCGGATTGACCTTGTAGACGTGCTTGCCGGCAAACAGCGGCACGCTAGCCAAAAAGCAGCCGTCGTCATCGACCGTGGACGGCGCCGGGATATCGTGGGCGCGGCCAAGCTCGTAATCGTCGGCACCATGACCCGGCGCGATATGCACGAATCCCGAGCCCTGGTCGGTGGCGACGAAGTCGGCCGCCAGCAGCGGCACGTCGAAGGCGTAATGCTCGCCCGCCAGGGGATGGCGCGCGCGGCTGCCGGCCAGCTCGCGTCCGGCCAGGATATCCTTGCGCGAAAGACGCAGCTTGGCCTTCTCGGCCACCGCGCCCTCCAGCGCCGTGGCCAGCACGATGCGGTCGCCGGGCTTGGCCTGGGCGCCTTCCAGCGCCTCGGCGACCTCGTAGATGCCGTATTCCACATCCTCGCCATAGGCGATGGCGCGGTTGCCGGGCATGGTCCAGGGCGTCGTCGTCCAGATGACGATGTCGGCGCCCTCGATGGCGGGTACGGACGCCGCGGTCACGGGGAAGCGCACGAAGATCGCCGGCGAGGTGACATCGTGATATTCGACCTCGGCCTCGGCCAGGGCGGTCTTCTCGACCGGCGACCACATCACCGGCTTGGCGCCCTTGTAGAGGCCGCCGTTGAGCAGGAACTTGCCGAGCTCGCGCACGATCTGCGCCTCGGCCTTATAGGACATGGTGAGGTAGCGGCGCTGCCAGTCGGCGAGCACACCGAGGCGGATGAACTCCGCCATCTGGGTGCCGATCCATTTGTCGGCATAGGCGCGGCATTCGCGGCGAAATTGCTCGACCGGC
>CAZVDW010000375.1:0-2045 GCA_964625645.1 uncultured Rhodospirillaceae bacterium | reverse complement strand
ATCCGCACCATTACATGTCCTACACCCAATCGATCGCCCGCATCAGCGACGAGGAGGCGCTGCGCGAGCTCGCCGCGATCAAGACAAAGACGGCAAAGCAATGGCTGCGTCAGCTTCGCGCCAAGCTGCGGAAGTCGTAATAGGTATCAGGCCCAGCCGCCGTCGGCGACGAAGGTCTGGTTGGTGCAGATGCCGCTGTCGTCGGCGGCCAGGAAGGCGACGATGCTGGCGATCTCCTCCGGCAGCAGCCGGCGCTTGAGGCATTGGCGGCGCATCATCTCGGCCTCGCCTTCCGCATCGAGCCATTTCTCGACCTGGCGCTCGGTCATGATCCAGCCTGGCAGCACCGCGTTGACGCGGATGTTCCGCGGCCCCAGCTCGCGCGCCAGGGCGCGCGTCATGCCGACGATGGCCGCCTTGGAGGCGATATAGATCGGCAGGTCGGGGAAGCCGATCAGCCAGGTGATCGAGCTCATATTGACGATCGAGCCGCCGCCGGCCTCGGCCATGGCCCCGGCCACGGCCTGGGCGGCGAAGAACTGATGCTTCATGTTGACGGCGATGCGGTCGTCGAAATACTCCGGCGTCACGTCGGCGAAGTCATGGCGGTCGTCGTTGGCGGCGTTGTTGACAAGCACGCGGATCGGCCCCGCCTGTGCGATGACACCATCGATGGCCGCCCGCAGCGCTGTGATATCGCGCAGGTCGCATTCGATGAACCCGGGCGGCGGGTGCCCGGCGGCGCCGACGCGCTCGACCAGGCCGGTGCTGGCCTCGCGATCGATATCGGCAAAGAAGGCGCGCGCGCCCTGGCGGCAGAGCGTCGCGACGATCGCCGCCCCGATGCCGGAGCCGCCGCCCGTGACGAAAACCACGCGCCCTTTCAGGCTCGGATAGATTGCTTCCTCAGCCATCGCTGCCTCCCTTCCCGTGGCTCTCTGCCCGTCCCTAGCCCGGTTTCTCGGCGATCAGCTCGACCGGGGCAACACGGTTCTGGGAGATGTTCTCGATCATATTCCCGACTTTCGTTGCTGCCGTCTCGCCCATGAGAATGTGCAAGCCCAGTGCAGGAGGGCCCTTCGCGGTCGCCGTATTCGCCTTGAGGCGAGCGAAGAATTCGAGCGCGAAGTCGCGCCGATTGCGCTCGGTCGTTATGCGAAATCCCGCCTCCTGCAAGGCCTCGCGGTAGGCGGCGGGCGAGGCGACGGCACTGCCTTCCGCATGCGTTGCCCAAGGCACCGGATAGGCCAGATCGCCATCGCCGACGCGCATGACATCGTAGATGCCCAGCCTTCCGCCCGGCCTGAGAACACGATGCAGCTCCGCCGCCAGGGCCGATTTGTCGGCAATATTCATCCCCACATGCAGCATGTAGGCCTTATCGAACCTAGCGTCGGCATACGCCGTCGCCGTGGCATCGCCCTGCTCGAGGCTGACGCGCTCCGCAAGACCCAGCCAGGAGCACAGCACCTTGCCGGTCTCGATATACTCAGGGGTCAGATCGACGCCAGTGACCCGGCTGCCATAGCGTTGGGCGGCGAAGCGGCTGGCGCCACCCAGGCCGCAGCCCACATCGAGAACGTGGTCCGTCGCGCCGAGGCCGACCTGGTCGAGAAAGCTTTCCGTCGCCACGCGGCCGCCGATGTGGAACTCGTCCACCGGACCGAGGTCATCGATACCGACGCTCTGCGTCGTCTTACCAAGCTTCTCCACCCCGGCGATGATGGCGGCCAGCAGGCCGCCCCGGGTGTAGTGCGTTGCGACCAATTCGGTATCGGGCATGTTTCACGTCCTGATCGTTGAGAATGCGCCCGAGGCGGAGCGAACAAGGGCTCGGCGCGACAGTCTAGAATATCGCGACAGCATCTGGCGACTATAGCGTCCCCATAATTGCCAAACTCGCCCCTAGCAGTCTGTCGGATTTGAAGATTTCATCATCATCGTAAAGCTTGCTTGTCGGGCCTATGCGGCTTTGAGGTTGCAGAGGCGCTTACAGTTGTAGGCCAGGGTGACGAGCAGCCATTCGGTTTTGACCTTTTCGATCC
>CAZVDW010000374.1:0-3223 GCA_964625645.1 uncultured Rhodospirillaceae bacterium | reverse complement strand
ATATATTCTCGGGGTGGAAAGGGTGTTTTTGCCGACTATGTGAAGGCGCATATGTGGTCAAACCTTGCCGTATTCGTTGGGTATGCCGACGCGGCGAAAATTCGCGGCGAGGTGGAACTGAGAATGAGTGCGGAAGACATCTCAAGGGCGCAAGCGATGGCGAGAGAATGCGTGGACAAGGATTATAAGGGGTGTTGAAAATTGATTGGTTGCGAACTTTGAAATGACAACACGTAAATACAGATAGTTAGATTTGGTGAGGATTATGAAAACGCATTACTGACTTACAAAGAAGTTACAAAGTGGGGGAAAATATAATAAAAACAATCGGTTATCGAGTTATAACCATCGAGTGGGAGTGAGGCGGCTCTCAGCCGTTCAAGGTGTTCAATAGAATCCTGGCGTCGCTCAAGGCGGCGAAGTCGTGGCTCTCGGTGATGTTCCGACAACAGTCAGCCAGGCAATCGCGGGCCTGGCCGATTTTGCCTTGGGCCTGCCAGTGGCGCGCGAGCGCTGTCGCGGCACGAACCTCGAGTGGCTTGGCGCTTTGCGCGCGCGCGGTGGCAATGGCCTGGCGCAGCGTCTCCTCGGCGGCTGTCGTATCAGAGCCTTCCAGCTCAAGCTCGCCCTTCTGTCGCAGGATGTCGGCGACCAGCCAACGCTCGCTCGTGCCGTCGGCAAAGGCCAGCGCCTGGTCGAGAGAAGCGATGGCCAGGTCATGCTCGCCGCAGCGCGCCTGGCCCTCGGCCAGCATGGCCAGCAGGAGCGTGGTGTTGAAGCGCGCCTGGCCGCTGTCGCGCGCCTCGACCGTGGCGGCGATGGCGGCGGTGCCTTTCGCAGCATCGCCGTGCATGGCCTCGATCCAGCCCTTGCCCGCTGCGGCGAAGGGCAGCCAGGTGACCATGGACTGGCGCTCGCAGAGCGTTTCCAGTTGCTCGGCGTGCTCGGCCAGAGCCACCATGTCGCGGCGCAGGTAATCCTGCAACACGCCGGCATAGAAGAGGCAATAGGCGAGGGTGTGACCATGGCCGAGATCCCTGGCCGCCGCCAGGGCGCGCTGGCGATCGATACTCGATTGCGCTTCGAAGCCGAGCAGCAGGAGGCACCAGGAGCGCAGCGTCAGGGTCGCGACCAGGGGGTCCTGAGCGTAGTGATAGGCCAGCCCGTGGTGCTGTTCGGGGTCGTAGAGGCCGAGCGCACGCTCGAGATGCACGCGGGCGATGTCGGGCCGGCCGAGATAGATGCGGGTCAGCCCGACAATGCGCTGGCCCATCACCATCGAGGCGATATCGCTCTGCTCCTCGGCCAGGCTGAGGAAGGCGTTGGCCACCGCGTGGGCGTCATCGTTGCGCGCCAGCACGGTGTGGGAGACGCACTGACCGTACAGGGCGGGAAACGTCAGGCTACCGTCGCCAAGGCGCTCGGACAGCTCACGCGCACGGGCATGGGTGCGGTTCGTCTCGGCATCGGCATAGCCGCGGCTGGCGATCAGCGGCGTGCTCAAGGCGTTCTGGAAACCCAGCTCGAGACGATCGCGCTCGGTCGATTCGGGTAGCGCCGCGATCAGCTCCAGGCCCTGGCGCAAATGGCGGATCGCCTCGACATTGGCGGAGCCCTCGACCGCCATCTCCCCGGCCGCCAGCCAGAACGGCAGCGCCAGAAGAGGCAGCCCGCCGGCGGTGTAATGGCTGGCGAGCATCTCGGGCTGGGTTGTCGCGATATCCTGAAAATCGGCTTTGAGGACCTTGGCGATCTTGGCGTGAATCTGTTGCCGCCGGCTTTTCAGCAGGGCGTCGTGGGCGGTCTCCTGGATCAGCATGTGCTTGAAGGTGTAGACCGCGTCCGGCGGGCTGCCGCTGCGGAAGACAAGGCCGCTCGACACCATGGTAAGGAGCGCCTCGTCAAGGGCGTCGCTCGCCATGCCCGATACCGCCGCCAGCAGCTCGTAGGCGAAATCGCGGCCGATGCAGGCGCCGATCTGGACCAGGTCCTTCACCGGCGCCAGCTTGTCGAGCCGCGCCATCAGCGAATCGTGCAGGGTCATGGGAATGGCGAGCTCGGGCAGCGGCCCCGAGAGCGCAAAGCCGTCTGCCGTTTCGACCAGCAGGTTGCTTTCCAGCACGGTCCGCGTCAGCTCCTCGATGAAGAGCGGAATGCCGTCGGCCTTGGCGACGATCTGATCGCGCACCTCGGCCGGCAGGGCCCGGCCGCCGGTGACCTGATTGACCAGGCGCGCCGCCTGGCGCTTGCCCAGGCGATTGAGCGTGAGCTGGGTGACATTGCTGTGCCCGCGCCAGGCTGGCTCGTATTCCGGGCGATAGGTGGCGACCAGCAAGGCCGAGATATCGCGGCTGTAATCGACGAACAGGGCCAGCGCTTCCTCGGTCGTGGGATCCATCCACTGGGCGTCTTCGACGACCACCAGCAGGGTGTGGCGCTTGGACAGCTCGACCCCACGCATGACCAGCGCCTCGGCGGTCTTCTCGCGCAGTCGGTGCGGGTTCATGTTCAGCGCCGGATAGCGGTCGCCCACGGCAATGCCGAGCGAGAGCGCGAAAAGCGGCGAGACCTCATCGACACAGAGATCGTTCCGCTCGATAAGCGCATCGAGCTTGTCCAGCTTCCGCTCCGCCGTGTCGCGGCGATCGAAGCCGCTGGCGCGGGCGAAATAGTCGGTGATGGGGTAGAGCGCCGTGTTGCGATGGTGCGCCGAGCATTGGTAGAGGATGCTGACATGCTCCTCGCCGGCGATGCGTTGGCGCAATTCTTCGACGATGCGACTCTTGCCGATGCCCGGCTCGCCGCATAGCAGCACCGTCTGGCCTTCGCCGCCTTGGGCCAGCTGCCAGCGGTCGAGCAGCATGGCGATCTCGGAGTCGCGCCCGACGATGCCCTCGAGCGGATCGGGATGGGCCGCCGCAAAGCGGCCGCTGGCCGCGCCCGGGCCGAGAACCCTGTGTGCCCGAACCGGCTCGACGATGCCGCGCAGCACATGCTCTCCCATGTCCTCACAGGCGATGGCGCCGCCGATCAAGCGCCGCGTGGCTGGCGCGATGACGATTTCGTCGGGCTCGGCCAGGCCTTGCAGGCGGGCTGCCAGGTTCGGTGTCTCACCCACCGCCAGTTTCGGCATGGTGGCATCGCCCGAGGCCGATTCGCCGACCACCACCGGGCCCGTGGCAATGCCGATTCGCACTTGCAACGGCGCCGGCGCGGCCACGGC
>CAZVDW010000373.1:0-8386 GCA_964625645.1 uncultured Rhodospirillaceae bacterium | reverse complement strand
CTAGAGCATATTTCGATCATACGCGGTCACTTGATGGCCCGGATCGCCGCACTGGGTAGGCGCGTCGCGCCGCGCGATGCGGGGACATCGGGCAAGCGGCGCAACGCATCCAGTGCGGCGAGCCGGGCCACCGCAGGCCGGCTGCTTTTTGTCGTCGGCAGCGTCGCCCGCCGCTTGACGTGGGGTCACACGACGGCGCGACGGGCTCCTAACCGACGGCAAAAATCATCCCGGTCAAGTGATCGCTTATGGTCGAAATATGCTCTAGAACACTAAATCTCGTTGCGCACGCCGAGGATGCCGGTGGCGGTGGCGATCTCTTCCGTCTTCAGTCGGCGGCCGCCGGAGAGCGCTTCCTCGAACGTCTCGCAGGCCTTGTGACGGGCCAGGCGGCGGGCGATGAGGGTGTCGATATCCTCGCCCTCGGTCGCCGCATGGCCGGCGTGATAGGCCGCGGTCATGATCTCTTCGAACGGCGCACCGATGCGCAGAAGATGGGCGTTCGGGCCGAGCACACGCTCATAGGCCTTGTTGTACCAGAGCAGCAAATCGTCGGCAGTGTAGAGCACGATCACGGTATCGAGGTCGTGCACGGCATCCATGTCGAGCCTGGGCGCCTCGGCATCCGCGTAGCGCAGCACCCAGACCGAGGCCACGCCCGGTGGCAGGGGCAACGCATCGATACGCCCGCCATCAAGCTCGAGCGATGCCGGGCGATTACCCGATACCGCATCGCGCAGCTTCTCGGCCGTCACCTCTACGCCTGCCGCGGCAAAGGCATCGCTCGTCCAGAGCCGGGCGAAATCGCCTGTCCGGCCGTCGCAAATGGCGATCGCCGGCTGGCTCAAAACTGCACCCGCTTGGTCAGGCCGCCATCGACGATGATGTTGGTGCCGGTGATGAAAGCGGCGGCGGGGCTGGCCAGGAACACCGTCGCGGCGGCCACCTCCTCGGGCCTGCCCATGCGGCCCATGGGATTGCTCGCCAGCGCGCCATTGTAGACCTCGGGCTGGTTGAGGCGGCGATCGTCCCAGACCCCGCCTTCGAAAAAGATGGTGCCGGGCGAGACCGAGTTGGCGCGCAGGCCTATCGGCGCCAGCTCGTTGGCGAGGTTTGAGACATAGGTGATCAGCGCCGCCTTGATGGCGTTGTAGGGCCTGGCGCCGCCGAAGAACTCGACCGCCGCGATGGACGAGATGGCGACGATGGCGCCGGCGTCCGATGCCTCGAGGTGGCTGCGTGCGGCGTCGACGGCATTCAGCGTGCCGAGAATGTCGCCCTCGAAAGCCTGGCGCCAGCCGGCCTCGTCGGTGGTCAGGCCGAAACCGCTGACATTGGCGACGAGAATGTCCATGCCACCGAAGGCCGTGGCGCTGGCATCGGCCCAGGCGGCCATGGCGGCGCGGTCGCGCACGTCGAGCCCCTGGCCGCCGGCGCGCCCGGCGCCGATGCCCGCGAGCGCGTCGACCTCCGCCGCCACGGCAGCGCCATTGCGGGCGCAGATCGCCACGTCGCAGCCTTCTGCCGCCAGGGCGCGGGCGATCGCCTGTCCTATGCCGCGCGTGCCGCCTGTCACCAGGGCACGCTTTCCCGCGAGGCCAAGATCCATCGTTTGTTTCCTTTATTCAGGCGCCCTTGGTCGCCGGTTTTCGGGTGTCGAGAAGATCGTCGAATTCGGCCTGCGTCTTCGCCACATTGGCTTTCATCTGGCGCGCCACGTCGTCGGTCTGGATCATCGCCGCCTGCCAGGTGGCGATGTGGTTGAGGCCGTCGGCAATGCTGTGGTCGCGGGCGTAATTGAGCATCTCCTTGGTGCCGGCGATGGCCAGCGGCGACTTGGCGGCGATCTCTGCCGCCATCTCCATCGCCGCCGCGAGCAGCGCCTCGGCATCGTCATGGACGGCGTTCACCAGACCCACGCTCAGCGCCTCCTCGGCGGCCAGCGGCCGGCCCGTATAGGCAAGCTCGCGCACCAGACCCGCCGGGATCAGGTGCGGCAGGCGTTGCAGCGTGCCGACATCGGCGGTAATGCCGATATTGATCTCCTGGATACGGAAATAGGCGTCCGCCGAACAGAGCCGGATATCGCAGGCCGAGACCAGATCGACGCCGCCGCCGATGCAGGCACCCTGTACCGCGGCGATCACCGGCACGCGGCAGCGGTCGATCACCGAGAAGCTTTCCTGCATGTCGAGCACCGAGCGCCGCAGCCGCTCGCCGCGCCGGCCCGCATCGCCTTCGCTGTCGGCAAAGGATTGCATGACGCCGAGATCGAGTCCGGCGCTGAAATGGCGCCCGCTCGAGGAGATGACGACGGCACGCACACTGGCATCGTGATCGATGGCGTCGAATACCGCCACCATGTCGTGCCAGAACGGCAGGATCATGGTGTTGAGCGCCTGCGGCCGGTTGAGCCGGACATGCGCGACGTGGTCTTCGACCGCCAGGGTCAGGGTCTCATAGGGCATGCTGGAGCGACCTTCCGGGGCAAATGGCGGCGCCGATCATATCGCATGGCGCCAGATGTTGAAGAGGACGAAGGCAAGCGAGCTGAAGAAACCGATCACCGGCACCCACAGCGGCACCGTCCATAGCCCTTCCGGCGCCGGGCCGCGGGCCTTGATGCGCCACAGCGCCGCATTGACCAGGGCGAAAATAAGCAGCGTGATCACCGATGTCGCCTCGGCCAGACGCACCAGCGGCAGCGCCACGGCGAGGACCGTCACGGCGCCGCCGACGAGCAGGGTGGCGAAGAGCGGCGTGCGCGTGCGCGGGTGCAGCGCGGCCAGCCACTGCGGCAGCCAGCCGGCCTGGGCCAGCCCGTAAAGCACGCGCGAGGCCATGATGATCTGCACCAGGGCGCCGTTGATCACTGCCACCGTGCCGATGATGCCGATGGCGGCGGGGAAGCGCCCCGTGGCATGCTCGTAGACCATGGCAAGGGGCGCTTCGGCCACGGCCAGCTCGGCGATCGGCACGACCAGCACCGCAATACCGGCCACCACGATGTAGAGCACCGTGGTGACACCTAAGGTAAGCACGATGGCACGTGGCATGGTGCGCGCCGGATCGCGGGTTTCCTCGGCGACATTGATCATGTCCTCGAAGCCGAGGAAGGCATAGAAGGCGAGCACCGCGCCAGCCAGGACGCCGACGCCCAGGCCGCTTTCGCCGAGGCTGAAATCCGGCAGCGGCGCCTTGGCCGCCGCATTGGCGCCGACCGCGACGATCAGCAGCAGGCCGCCGATCTCCAGCACCGTGACGATGGCCGCAAGCGTGACGGATTCGGTGATGCCCCAGATGGCAATGGCCGTCAGCAGGATGAGCACGCCGACGATCAAGACCCACGGCGGCAGATCGACGAACTGGCGCGCATAGCCGGCGAAGCCGTTGGCGATGGCGGCGGACGAGATCGTGCCCACCGAGACCACCATCAGGCCCACCAGCGCCGCCAGCCAGGCGCGCCTGAAGGCAGCATTGACGTAGACCGCCTCGCCGGCGCTTTTCGGATAGCGCGCGCAGAGCTCGCCGAAGCTGAAGGCCGTCGCCGCCGCCAGCAGCGCCGCGACCAGGAAGGACAGCGGCGCCAGGCTGCCCGCCGTCGCCGCCACTTCGCCGACCAGCACATAGATGCCGGCGCCGACCGTGGTGCCGAGGCCGTAGAGCGCCAGCAGCGGCAGGGTCAGCGTGCGCCGCAGCGCCGGTGCCTCAGGCACGGTCGATCTCGTCCGGCGACAGGCTCACCCGCACCTGGCGCCCGAGCAGGCGCAGCATCACCACCGCCCGGTCGGCATCGCCCTCGACCTCCAGGATGCCTTCGAGGTCACGCATCGGACCCGCCTCGATGCGCACCCTGTCACCGGCCTTGAAGTCGCGCGCCAGGGTGTAATGGCCGTCGCCATCGGCGCGTTCGCGCAAGCCCTGCATGACCTCGTCGGCAAGCGGCAGAGGGCCGTCGCGGCCGCCGACCAGGGCGGCCACGCCATAGGTCGAGAGCACCGGCCGCCACTGCTCGCCATCAAGGTCCAAAGCGACGAAAAGGTAGCGCGGAAACAAGGGCCGCAGCACCTGTTCGCTGCGCCCGGCATGGCGGCGCTGCTTGCGATAGAGCGGCAGCCAGGCCTCGAAGCCCTGGCGCGCGAGGTTTTCCAGCGCCCGCGCCTCGGCATGGGGGCGGGTATGCACGGCGTACCAGCGCCGCTCGGCCCCGCTCACCGGCCAAGCTCCAGGTCGGCCACGGCGATGTCGCCATTGAGCAGATACCAGAGAATGCCGAGATATTCGTGCATGGCGGCGCGGCTGCGGGCCAGCGCCTCGGCACTCGGCAGATAGGGCGCCAGCGCACCCAGGGGCTGGCGTGGCGGCGCCACCGGCACGGGTGCGTGCACGCTCACCACCAACCCGGCATGGCGCAGGCTGGCCGCCATGCGCGCGACATGTATGGGCGAGGTGACCAGCACCACATGCGCACCGCCCAGGCGCTCAGCGATGGTGCGCGCCGCCGCCGCCGTCTCGGCGCTGTCGCGCGCGCCCGATTCGATCAAGATCGCCGGCCCGGCCAGACCAAGCAGACGGGCGACGCTGGCCGCTTCCGATTCGGCCTCGCCGAGCGGGCTGCCGCCGATCAGCACCAAAGGCAGGCCGCTGCGCTCGGCCAGGGCGCGCCCGGCGACAGCGCGGCGGATGCTGCCGGCCGAGGGCCACCAGCCGCCTTGCGAATCGGCGAAGATTCCCGCGGTCGGCACCACGATGGCCACGGCGTCGCCCGGTGCCGCCGCATCGAATCTAGGCGCAGCGGCGGCCAGCGGCGCTTCGAGCCAGGCCACCGCCAGCGGCACGCTGAGGCCGAGAAAAGCGAGCGTGGCTGTGCCGGTCAAGGCCAGACTCAAGCCCCGGCGCGACCACAGCACGAGGCCGGCCAGCAATAGCGCCAGAATCGGTATCGGCAGGGTAAACAAGGTTTCTGCGACCTCACGCATGGCAGCGTCTTTTCCTTCTGTCTGCGCCGCGTTGCAAGCTGTGGCCCGCTCCCATATGGTGCGAGGGTCCTGACCATTCAGTGGTTCGCCCACACCCCGACATCATGCCTCAGCCAAGCGAAAATGCCGAGCCCAACGGCGAGCGCGCGAGCCTAAGCGCGCGCAAGCGCGAAGCGCTTGCCCAGGCCGAGGCCGTGGCCGGCGAGCGCACCGGCTGGATCGCCCGCAATCGCTACTTCTACGACGACCACTATCGCTATTTGCGCTTTCTCGTGCCCGAGGGCTCGCGGGTGCTCGACCTCGGCTGCGGCATCGGCGACGTGCTGGCGGCACTGGCGCCGGCGCGCGGCGTCGGGCTCGACATCAGCCCGGCCATGATCGACGTCGCGCGCCAGGAGAACCCGAGCTTCGAGTATCACGTCGGCGATGTCGAGAGCGCGGCGGTGATCGCCGGTCTCGAAGGCCCCTTCGATGCCATCATCCTGTCGGATACCATCGGCAATCTGGAAGACATCGAGGCCACCATCGAAGCCCTGCACGCGCTGTGCACGCCGGATACGCGGCTGATCGTGTCCTACTATTCGCGGGCCTGGCAGCCGCTGCTGCGCCTGGCGGAAGCGCTCGGCGGCAAGCAAAGGCAATTGCCTCTCAACTGGCTCGGCACCGAGGATATCGCCGCGCTGTTGGGGCTGGCGGACTTCGAGGTGATCAAGCGCGAATGGCGGCAGCTGCTGCCCAAGCGCTGGCTTGGCCTGGGCTATCTGGTCAACCGCACGTTCGGCACATTGCCCGGCCTGCGCCGCTTTTCCCTGCGCAACTACATCGTCGCCCGGCCACTGCCCGAGCGTCGCATGCCGGCCGAGCTGCCATCCGCCACCGTGCTCATTCCCTGCCGCAACGAGCGCGGCAATATCGCCACGGCAATAGAGCGCATGCCCCGCTTCGCGCCGGAGCAGGAGATCCTCTATGTCGAAGGCAATTCCAGCGATGGCACCTGGGAGGAGATCCAGCGCGTCATCGAGGCCTATCCGAACTGGACCATCCGCGGCGTGCAGCAGGACGGCAAGGGCAAGGGCGACGCGGTGCGCAAGGGCTTCGACGCGGCGGCGGGAGAGGTGCTGATGATCCTCGATGCCGACCTCACCGTGCCGCCCGAGACCCTGCCCAAGTTCTACCGCGCCCTGGTCGCCGGCAAGGGCGAATTCGTCAACGGCACGCGGCTGGTCTATCCCCTCGAAGACGAGGCCATGCGGCCCTTGAACCTGATGGCCAACCGCACCTTCTCGCTGCTCTTCTCGTGGCTGCTCAACCAGCGCCTGACCGACACGCTCTGCGGCACCAAGGTGCTGACCAAGACCCACTACAACAGGATCGCGGCCGGACGCGCCTATTTCGGCGAGTTCGACCCCTTCGGCGATTTCGACCTCATCTTCGGCGCCGCCAGGCTGAACCTCAAGCTGGTCGAGATTCCCATCCGCTACCAGGCGCGCACCTATGGCGAGACCCAGATCTCGCGCTTCGCCGACGGCTGGCTGCTGTTGCGCATGGTGGTCTTCGCCTGGCGCAAGCTGAAGGCGCTTTGAGCGCGCTGCTGGCAGGGCTGGTCGCTGCCGCGCTGACCTGGGTCGCGACCGGGGCATTGCTCAAGCAGCTCACCGCCAAGCATATCCTCGACCACCCCAACGAACGCTCGAGCCACGAGCGCCCGACGCCCCGTGGCGGCGGCATCGCGGTGATGGCCGTGATCCTGCTCGGCTGGCTGGCGCTGGCGGCGCTCGACCTCACGCCCTGGCGCCTGATCTGGCCGCTGGTGGGCTTGAGCTTCGGCCTGGCCCTGGTGTCCTGGGCCGACGACCTGCGCGGGCTGTCGCCGCTGCCGCGCTTCGCCGCTCAGCTCGCGGCGGTGGCCATTGCGCTCTCGACGGTGCCGCTCGGCCCGCAGTTCCCCGGATCGTTGCCGCCCTGGCTCGCCTTTGGCGGCGCGGCGCTGGCGTGGCTGTGGTTCGTCAATCTGTTCAATTTCATGGACGGCATCGATGGCATTGCCGGCGTCGAGGCGGCGGCGATCGCCATCGGCGCGGGACTTGTCGCCACGGCGCTAGGCCTGCTCGATGGCACCCCGTGGCTGGCGGCGGTGGTGGCCGGCGCGGCGCTTGGCTTTTTGCTTTGGAACCGGCCACCGGCACGCATCTTTCTCGGCGACGTCGGCAGCGTGCCGCTCGGCTTCGTGCTGGGCTGGCTGCTGCTCTCGCTGGCCGCCCACGGTGCCTGGGCCGCGGCCTTGATCCTGCCCGCCTATTTCCTTGCCGACGCCACGCTCACCCTGCTGCGGCGCAGCTTACGCGGCGAGAAGCCGTGGCAAGCGCACCGCCAGCATTTCTACCAGCAGGCGGTCCAGGCCGGCGCCAGCCACGGCCGCGTCAGCGCCAGCGTCGCGGTGGCCAATCTGGCGCTGCTGGCCTGTGCCCTGGTCAGCCTGCACAGCTTGGCGGCCGCCATCGCCGCGCTCGTCGTATCGCTAGTGATCGTGCTGGCCTTGTTGTGGTACCTTCGCCGCGGCGCCAGGTGGTAGGCGCCGTCAGTCCACCATTCCCATTCCGGAGAGAGCATGTCCGATCAGTCCGCCCCCGACGCCGAGGGCCTTCGTCCCATTGCCCGTGCCCTGTTGTCCGTCTCCGACAAGACCGGGCTGGTGCCTTTCGCGCGCACCCTCGCCGATGCCGGCGTGGCGCTTCTGTCGACCGGCGGCTCGGCGCGCATGCTGCGCGAGGCGGGCCTGGAAGTGACCGAGGTTTCCGACCACACGGGCTTTCCCGAGATGATGGACGGCCGCGTCAAGACCCTGCACCCGATCATCCATGGCGGCATTCTGGCGCGGCGCGATCTCGACAGCCACGTCGCCGCCATGGACGCCCACGGCATCGGCCCCATCGACCTGGTGGCGATCAACCTCTACCCCTTCGCCGAGACCGTCGCGGCCGGCGCGGATTTCGCCACCTGCATCGAGAACATCGACATCGGCGGCCCGGCCATGCTCCGCTCGGCGGCCAAGAACCACGCTTTCGTTGCCGTGCTCACCGATCCCGGCGACTACGATGCGGTGGCCGCAGAGCTGGCGCGCCACGACGGCCGCACCAGCCTCGGCTTGCGCCGCCGCCTGGCGGCCCGCGCCTATGCCCATACCGGCGCCTATGACGGCGCCATCGCGACCTGGTTCGGCGAGCAGATCGACGAGCCCCTGCCCGAGCGCCTGGCCGTCGGCGCCAGCCGCCGCCAGAGCCTGCGTTATGGCGAGAACCCGCACCAACAGGCCGCCTTCTACGTCACCGGCGAGGACCGCCCCGGCGTCGCCAGCGCCGAGCAGGTGCAGGGCAAGGAGCTGAGCTACAACAACATCAACGACACCG
>CAZVDW010000372.1:0-3676 GCA_964625645.1 uncultured Rhodospirillaceae bacterium | reverse complement strand
TCTGTCGTTGCCACGCCGAGCTTGCGCGCGCGCGCCAGACCGTCGGACTCCGGATCGATGCCGACCATCGCCGCCAGGCGCAGATGCTCGGCGCTGCGCATTACCTTGACCATCAGGTCGCTGCCGATATTGCCCGATCCGATGATCGCGCAGTCCACTGTTCCGCTCATGTCGTCTCCCAATCCTCGGCGCCGGGCAGGGGGCCGAGATGCTTTGCCCAGTGGGCCATCACCTCGAGCCCGAAATCCGTCACCGGCAGGCTCGGCTGGCGCGCCGCACCATTGCCCAAGCCCAGCCTTTGGGCAAGCAGGGCCTTGCCGTAGGCGATGAAGTTTTCCACCGAGCTCATCATGAAGACGATCAGCGGCAGCAGCTCGCGGTGGATGCGCTCGGCCTCGGCCAGGTCCTCCGGCGTGCCGCTTTGCATCAGCTCGTAGATGCGCACTTGCGGGTCGAACAGGTCGGGCGCCGGGATCATGCCGACGGCACCCGCCCGCAAGGTGTCCGGCAATTGAATGCCGGCATAGCCGCCGAAAATGTCGAAGGCGCCATCGGTGTCGTCGAGCAGTTGGCGGACATAGGTGGCCGGGCCTTCGCCCTTGAGCAGGCAGACATTGGGGTGCTGGCGGTTGAGCTCCTTGAGTGCCGCGTTGGAAAGGCTGGTGGCCATCAGCCCCGGCGCGTTCTGGATGGCCAGCGGCACCTCGGCCGTATCGGCCACTTTGCCGAAGAAGCGCACATATTCGGCTTCGGGCACGCCCGCGACGGCGGGCGGCTGCAGGATCGCCCAATCGGCGCCGGCCGCCACCGCCGCTTTCACGAATTCGATCTGGCCGGGAACGCTGCCCTCGCCGACGGTCACCGCGTATGGCACGCGCCCGGCGATATCCTCGCCCACCCAGTCGATGACCTGGCGGCGCTCGGTGACGTCGAGCTTGCCGACCTCGGTGGCGAGTCCCATGACGGCGACGCCGTGGGCGCCAGCGGCGACGCAGGCCTCGACCTGGCGGCGCATGGCGTCGCGATCGAGCCGGCCGTCTTCGTCGAAGAAGCTGTAGAGGATCGGGTAGATGCCGTGGAAGTCCGTATGTGCCACCGTCTTGCTCCTCAGTAATCAGTAGGTCGCGCGGCCGCCGGAGATGTCGTAGACCGCACCGGTGCTGAAGCTGCAATCCTCCGACGATAGCCAGGCAATCAATGCCGCCACTTCCGCGGGCTGGCCCATGCGGCCCATGGGGATCTTGGAAATGAGGTAGTCGTTCTGCTCGGGCGTGTTCTGTTTGAGGATGGCGGTCTCGATGACCGCGGGCGCGATGCAGTTGGCGATCACGCCGGTGCCCACGCACTCCTTGCCGAGGGATTTCGTAAAGCCGATCACGCCGGCCTTGGCGGCGCTGTAATGGGAGGCGTTGGGATTGCCCTCCTTGCCGGCGATGGAGGCGATGTTGACGATACGGCCATAGCCTGCCTCGATCATCCGCGGCAGCACCGCGCGGCAGCAAAGGAAGGTGCCGGTGAGGTCGATATCGACCACGCGCCGCCAGTCCTCGATGGACATCTCCCAGACCTTCGCATTGGTGCCGCCGATGCCGGCGCTGTTGACGAGGATATCTATTCTTCCGCTGGCGGCGGCGGCGCGGTCGACCGATGCCGGGTCGCTGACATCCACCGCGGCCGTGGCAAAGCCTTCCGTCCCAGCCGTGGCCAGCGCGGCCTCGTCGCGGTCCCACAGCACCACCGTGGCACCCGATGCCTTCATGCGCTGCGCGGTGGCATGGCCGAGGCCGATGGCGCCGCCGGTAATCACGGCAACGCGGCCGGCGAGATCGATGGCGTTCATGGTCGTCAGGTCTCCTGAATTCGGTCGCCCTGGTATACTGCGCCGATGAGCGAAGCGACACAGCATTTCTCGGCCGTCTCGGCCGATTATGCCCGCCACCGGCCAAGCTACCCGCCCGCACTTGCCAGCGCGCTGGCGGCCCTGGCACCGGCGCGGCGCCTGGCGCTGGACGTGGGCTGCGGCAGCGGCCAGCTCGCGCGGCTCCTGGCCGAGCATTTCGACCAGGTGCTGGCCAGCGACAGCAGCGCCGAGCAGATCGCCAAGGCCAAGCCCCATGCCCGCATAGCCTATCGCCGTGAGCCTGCCGGGAAGTCGAGCGCCGAGGCCGGCAGCGTCGATCTGGTCACGGTGGCCCAGGCCGCGCACTGGTTCGACCTGCCGGTCTTCTACGACGAGGTGCGCCGCATTGCCGCGCCCGGTGCGGCGATAGCGCTGATCAGCTATGGCGTGATGCTGGTCGATGGCGATATCGATGCGCGCTTCCAGCGCTTCTACTGGCGCGAGATCGCGCCTTTTTGGCCGCCCGAGCGCAAGCATGTCGAGAGCGGCTATCGCGACCTTGCCTTTCCTTTCGCGGCCTTGGGCGTGCCGGCGCTGGCCATAGAGCGCGATTGGACCCTGGCCGACCTGCTCGGCTACCTCCGCACCTGGTCGGCGGTTGGTGCGGCGCGAAAGGCGGGGCGCGGCGACGTGGTAGAGCGCTTCGAAGCCGACCTCGCCGACATCTGGGGCGATGCCGAGCGCCGCCGCCGCGTCAGCTGGCCGGTCGCCGTGCGGGCGGGGCGGGTTTCTCTTGCGTTTCAATCTGACTAGTCATATAACTAGTCCGATTATACGATGCTGGAGGTTTCACCATGAAGACGTGGCAGGTTCAGGAGGCGAAGGCGCGTTTCAGCGAGTTTCTCGAAGCGAGCGTCAGCGAAGGGCCGCAGATCGTCACCAAGCGCGGTGTGGAAGCCGCCGTGCTGCTGCCGATCGACGAGTGGCGGCGGTTGCAGAAAAAGGCCAAGCCTTCACTCAAGGAATTATTGCTGGCGGCGGAGGCGCGAACCGACGACCTGACGCCGCCGCGCCGGAGCCACCGCCAACGCACAACGCCGGTTTTCGACGAGTAGGCGGGTGTATCTTCTCGATACCAATGTCGTGTCGGAATTGCGGCGCCGGAAGCCGCACAAGGCTGTGTTGCAATGGGTCGCGGACGTATCGGCGGATCAGCTTTTCCTTTCAGCTGTCACGGTTGGGGAAATTCAAGCCGGCATAGAGATCGTACGAGAGCAGGATGAAGCCAAGGCAGCGGAGCTGGCGGCCTGGCTTGACCTGGTCGTTGCCAGCTATGGCGTCTTGCCGATGGACGCGGCGACGTTCCGGGAATGGGCCAGGCTCAAGCATCGCAAGTCCGAGGCGATCATCGAGGATGCCATGATCGCCGCCACGGCAATCGTTCATAGGCTGACGGTGGTGACCAGGAATATCCGCGATTTTCGTCATCTCGACGTGGCGCTGCTGGACCCCTTCAGGTATCGCTGAACTCTATCCACGGCAATGGGAGGACTCAGGATGAAGAAGCTCATAATGGCCGCGCTTGCGGTCTGTCTGGCGGCGCCGGCAGCGGCGGCGGATATGGAGGCGCTGGTGGCGGAGAGCCGGGGTGCCATCAAGGGCTTCGGCGGCTCGCTCAAGGGCGCGCTGGTGGCTGCCATCGAGCAAGGCGGGCCGCTGCACGCCATCGGCGTCTGCAACATGGCCGCGCCGGCCATCGCCGCCACCCAATCCGCCGCCTTTCATGGCCGCGTCGGCCGCACCAGCCTGCGCCGCCGCAATGCCGCCAACGCGCCG
>CAZVDW010000371.1:0-11057 GCA_964625645.1 uncultured Rhodospirillaceae bacterium | reverse complement strand
GATCCGCAAGGCTGCTGCGCGAACCTATGACGAGCTATGGCAAGCCGCCGGAGCCGTCTGCGACCTCTTCTCGGAAGAAGAATGCCAAAACTATTTCAAAGCTGCCGGATATGAGGCCAATTAAATGCGACACGCTCTAGGGCTCGAATGGCGGTGCGCAGGCAAGCGCGAATTCTGTATACTCGTGTCGTGGTGGAGATTTGGGCCAAGCGATAGACAACAACACGCTGTGCTCAAGGACACTGATGATGAAGGCTCTTCTTTCGGCAATCGGCCTTACGGCCTTGCTCATTTCCGGCACGCCGGCTCCCGCCCACGCCGCGGCGATCGAGCTTGACGGCATCTGGGCGGAGCGGGATTGCCGGCCGTTGAACCTGGCCGGGCGCAGCACGCCCGTCACGCGCTGGGGCATGCGGGCGCTGGAGACGATCTGCGAAGGCCGCCCGATGCCGACCATCGTCTCGCGCGAGCTGTTCCTGCTGCATGTGGCGATCTACGACGCCTGGAGCGCCTACGACTCCGCCGCCATGCCGCTCTATGCCAGCGCTGCCGACCGCAGGCCGGCGCACGAGCACACCGAACGGGCCAAGGTGCTGGCCATCGCCGCCGCCGCGGCGACGGTGCTGATCGCGCTCTTTCCCGACAACGCGGAATACTTCCGCGCCCAGGCCCGCCACGACGGGGTCAGCGATGCCGAGCTTGCCGAGCCGGCGGCGGGCTCGCCCGCCTGGATCGGTGTGCGGGCCGGCGAGGCCGTGCTCGCCGCACGCGCACATGACGGCGCCAATTTCGCCCACCACTATGCCGATACCTCGGGCTACGAGCCCGTCAACGCGCCCGGCCAGGACACCGCGCCGGCCGATCCCAACCGCTGGCAGCCGCTGCTGGTGACCAATTGGGACCCGGCGCTGCGCCCCGACAAATACGTGCATCGGCCGCAGCTTTTCGAGCCCGACGAATACGGCCACATCGCCGAGCAGATGCACATCACGCCACACTGGCCGGAGGTCGTGCCCTTCGCCCTGGACAGTGGCGACCAGCTGCGCCCGCCGGCGCCGCCGCAATATGGCAGCGAGGCGCCCTATACGGATGCGCAAGGCAACACCGGCACCTCGCACCAGGCCTATGTCGACCAGTTCAGCGCGGTCATGGAGATGCAGACCCAGCTCAGCGAGGAGATGAAGGTGATGGCGCAGATGTGGTCGCACGACGGCGGCTATTTCGCGACGCCGTCCGGGCATTGGAACCACTTCGCCCAGCAGGTCTCCTTGCGCGACGACCACTCCATCGACGACGACGCGAAGATGTTCCTGGCCCTCAACGGTGCCCTGCTCGATGCCGGCATCGCCGCCTGGGACGCCAAGGTCGCCTATGACTCGGTGCGCCCCATCACCGCCATCCGCATGCTCTTCGCGGGCCGCACCATCGGCGGCTGGCTGGGCCGCGACAAGGGCTTCGGCCATTTGCCGGGGGAGCAATGGCGGCCCTATCAGTGGACGGCCACCATCTCGCCCGCCTTCGCCGAATATGTCTCGGGCCACTCGGCCTTCGCCGCGGCGGCGGCCGAGATTCTCAAGCGCTTCTCGGGCAGCGACCGTTTTCACGATCCGGACGTGCGCGTCGGCGATCTCGACGACGACAAGTATCGCGAGGCCATGGGCACCTACAAGATGTCGCGCCGCCGCGGCGCCTTCGACCGCCTGGCGCCGCGCCACGAAGTGATCCTGGTCTGGCAGACCTTCAGCGAAGCCGCCGAGCAATGCGGCATGTCCCGCATCTATGGCGGGGTACACATCATGGACGCCAACCTGCGCGCCCTGGAGATGGGCCGCGCCATCGGCGACATGGCCTGGAAGCGCGCGGCAGCGCTGTGGAGCGGCGGCTGATACCACCCGCTCCGCCCGCGGCTCAATCGAGGAAGGTCTCGATACGATCGGCGGCGATCTCTCCGGCCAGGATCGCCGTCTGGAACGTCGGGTAGACCACGCCGTCGCCAGCCAGCTGCATGCCGCCGGTCAGCGTTTCGTGCAGACGCTGCAGGCGGGCGAACTGGCCCGGCGTGTCGACCGGATAGGCGTAAGCGTGGCGCTGCACGTCATGGCCGGTGATCAGCCCGGCGGTGCCCGGCAGCACGCGCTCCAGGTCCGCCTTGCAACGGGCCAGCAGGGCGGCGTCCGACATCTCCAGAATCGAGCGGTCGCGGAAGCTGCGCGGCGCCACGTAGAACGAGGCGACATGGCCCTCGGTGTCGTCGCCACCGTCGTCCAGATGCCGCTGCACCCAGGTTGAATCGTAGAAGTCGCTGAAGAAGAAATCCCCCGGCAAAGCGAGGTCGAAGGCGCGGTCGAAGATCGGCTCGTCCGAGAACACGGCCACGGTCACGTAAGGCGCGTACGGCACCTGGGCGATCAACTCGGCCTGCTCGTCGCTGAGAAGCGACCGGGCGATCCGCAGGGTGACCGGCAAGGGCGTCGCCAGGATCACCGAATCGGCCTCGAGGGTGACCTCGCCGCCGGCAGCGTCCGTATAGACGACCTCGTATCCCTCATCGTCGTTGCCGCTGACCGACGTCACCCGGCTGGCAGTGCGTGCCATGTCCTCCAAGTCCCGGCCGACGGCGTCGGTGAACTCGGCGATGCCCCTGGGGAAGGTGAAGGAGCCGGTGGGGCCGCTCTCGCGGCGCAGCTCGTCCACGTCGTCCATATCCTCCAGGGCCTCGGCCCCTTCGAAATCGTAGGCGATTTCCTCATAGGCGCCGAGGGCGGAGACCTCGCCGAGGTTGGCGCCGAACAGGCCGCGCGCCATGACGTCGTACATTTCGTAATAGATGTCCGGCAGGTCCATCTCATCGAACCATTGCCGGCAGGTCATGGCGTCGAGCCGGGCCAGCTTGTCTTCCGCCCCGTATTCGGGCGGCGGCGCATAATCTGCGGCCAGTCCCTGCAGGGTCCGCAGGAAGCGGTTGTAGGTGCGCAGGCCACCTTGGCGCACCAGCAAGCGCACCCGGCCGGCGAAGCCGGAATGAAACGAGCCGTCGCGATAGAGCATATCCATGGGCGCCGGAATCTCGATCATGGACAGCCCCAGCTCGTCGAGCATCTCGGCGAACACGCCCTCCGCCTCGCCGAGATATTCCGTGCCCTTGGCGTAGCTCCAGCCGCCATGGTTGCCCGAGATGGCGCGGCCGCCGAAACGCGGCTCGGCCTCCAGCAGCAGCACCGGCCGCTCGCTCAATTGCCAGGCCGCCGTCAGGCCCGAGACGCCGCCGCCGATGACGATACAGTCGAGCGCGCCGTCCGCCGCGGCGCCGGGAAAGGCCCGCGGAACCACCGAGGCGCCGGCGGCGGCGGCCATGAGCTTGAGAAAACCCCGTCGTTTCAACGCATCATCCCCCCTCGTCCGAACCCGCGCGACAGGCGCGCATATGCCGGCCGAACTGTATCAGGGGAATGGGGAATGGGGAATTTCCGGATCTGCCTCAAGCCGCCGACAAGATGTGGATGCGGCGGTCGGCGAGCATGTCCTTGGTCTTGGCGCCATAGGCCTTCATGTGGTCGGAGGCGGCGTGAGCCAGCAGGGCATCGGCGCTCTGCCATTTCTCGATCACCACGAAAGTGTCCTCGCCGTATTTGGCCTGCCAGCTGCCCATGTCGGGCGCATCGACCGTGGCGCCGTATTCGATGCAGCCGTCCTCGGCGTGCACGGCCGGCACGTTGGCCTTGAACAGCGCCAGTACCGAATCCCGCAGGCCGGGCTTGGTGGTGATCTCGGCGACCACATGAACCATGCTCATTTCGTCCTCCCTGTGTAAGCTGACCTCTGTTTACACAGGGAGCGAGCCGGGAGGCAATCATGGCAGCGTATGAATTTCTGAAGCTCGAGCGCGAAGGGCGCCTGACCATCGTCACCATCAACCGGCCCGAGGTCTACAACGCCCTGCATTCGCCGGCCCATGTCGAGTTCGAGACGGTGTTCAACGACTTCGCCGCCGATCCCGAGCAGTGGGTGGGCATCGTCACCGGCGCCGGCGACAAGGCCTTTTCCGCCGGCAACGACCTCAAATACCAGGCCGCGGGCGGCACGCGAGAGCGCGTGCCCTCGGGCTTCGCCGGGCTGACCAACCGCTACGACCTCGACAAGCCATTGATCGCCGCCGTCAACGGCTTCGCCATGGGCGGCGGCTTCGAGATCGCGCTGGCCTGCGACCTCATCATCGCCGCCGACAGCGCCGTCTTCGCCCTGCCCGAGCCCCATGTCGGCCTGGCGGCGCTGGCCGGCGGCCTGCACCGCCTGCCGCGCATCATCCCGCTCAAGCAGGCGCTGGGCATGATCCTCACCGGCAGGCGCGTCTCGGCGCAAGAGGGCAAGGAGCTCGGCTTCGTCAACGAGGTCGTGCCGCTGCCCGAGCTGATGGCCGCGGCCAAGCGCTGGGCCAACCTCATCCTCGAATGCTCGCCGATGTCGGTGCGCGCCTCGAAACAGGCCATCTACCAGGGCTTCGACAAGACCACGCTCGAAGAGGCCATCAACACCACCTATCCGGCCGTGCAGGAGCTTTACGACAGCGCCGATTTCGTCGAGGGCCCGAAAGCGTTTGCGGAGAAGCGTGCGCCGCGGTGGTCGGGGAGCTGACGAAGAAAGTCACGCGGAGGGGTGCGGAGTCGCGGAGTCCGCGGAGCGGTTGGGAGTGTAGGGAGCCATGTCTGCTTTCGCATAATCAACAGACCGAGGCACCCCACTCCCTGCAGGGCAGGTCATAACCCACTGCGGCCATGCATGTGCCAGTCATCACCGATTGCTCAGCGGCTGTGTTCACAACGAACTTACTCTACATTTCACCAGCTTCTGCTGGGTTCGGAGGAAGCTCGACCCCGCTCTTGCGGAGACCGTCAGCCATCATCTCCTGTAGGTGAACCGGCAGGTTCCAATTGGAATGAGAAAACCAGAAGATATTTGGGAACTCCGGAAATAATCGAAGCACCTCCTGAGCTTCCCTTTGAGCTTTCTCGTCCTCACCCAAAAAGGCTAGTGGTGGAATAAGAAATTCATGGCTCCACCACATGCCCGGAATATGCGCTTTGCGTGCATATTCCAATGCAGAGCTGTAGTCACCATCATCAAGCCCAGATAAATAAAACGGAATGTAATACCAAAAAGGATGATATGGACTCAGCGCCATTGCTTTCCTCATCAATGGCAAACTTTTGTCAAAGACACCCCATCTTCCATAGTAATGGCCAATATTTGCCACAGTAGCGGCATCATTCGGATTGATCAGAAGAGCCTTATTTGCTGCAAGGTCGAACTCATGAAACTCATGCCGAAAAAAATGGGCGGCGGCTAAACCCTCCCATGCCATTTGGCTGTTCGGCCCCACTTCAGTCGCTCTCAACCCCGCCTCTAGCGCTCGGTCGAGCGATCCATCTCTCATATTGTAGCCCACAGCCACCTCATGGCTATACAGGATCGCGAGCCAGCCCCACGCCTCGGCATAATCGGGTTCTTCCAACACGGTTGCCTCCAAACAATCGCGGGCACGCATGTGATCGCCTGGCGTTAATATCTCGAAATAGCGATATGCCAATAATACGCACTCAAAGCTACTTAGCTTAGTAACCTCTCTTTCTGATGCCATGACGTCTGTTCGCTGAGCGATTATTCCGTAAGCGTCACCAATGGTTATCGCTATATTGCTGGTTATGTCATCCTGAACAGCGAAGAAATCTTCCGTACCGATTTCACGATCGTAAACCTTAGACCACAACTCACCTCCTGTATTTGCATCAACCAAGGTCGCGGATACACGAATGGTATCGCCTCCGCGTCGCACAGAACCTTGGATTACATAGTTCACACCCAGGTCTGAACCGATTTCTCGCACCTCCAAATCTCTGTAGTGGGACGTAGTGCCTCGTCCTAGGACAAAGAACTCTGGTTGTGCCGACAAATAACGAGAAATATCCGCAGCTAACCCTTCAGCGAAATAGTTCTGTTCAGGATCATTGGACAAGTTGTCAAAGGGCAGTACTGCGATTGATGGACCAGTCGGCACGGCAAGCACTGGGTCATCCGTCGGCTGACCATCCGCTGCGACCATTTGCGGCGCTACTTCCTTACCGAGCCATAGCCAGATTCCCGCCGCAGCGATTGTGGCCGCCGCTATGGCAGCACCGACCGCCGGCATTAACCACCGCGCGCGAGTCTGTCTTGTCTCCGGTTCCTCTCCGGGCCTCAGTATGCGAAAAGCTCGCACCGGCTCCGCGACGTTCTTTACCTCGTGAGCGCCTGAGTCAGCGAAGTCGACGTCGAGACGCCCGCGCAGGGCCGCCTGCACGGAATCGGAGACGATGATGGCGCCGGGATCGGCAAGGCCTTCAAGCCGTGCCGCCACATTGACGCCGTCACCGTATATCGAGCCGTCGGCCTTTTCGTGAATATCACCGAGGTGGATGCCGATGCGGAACCGCATGCGGCGCTCTTCCGGAACCGGCTCGTTGATCTCCGCTAGGCGATCCTGGATCGCAACGGCCGCCTGCACAGCGCCTGCTGTAGTCTCGAATACGGCAAGCACGCTGTCGCCGGCGGTATCCACGATACGGCCCTGGTTGGCCTCGACGTGCTCCACGAAAACAGCGCGCGCCGCATCCAGCGCATCGATGGTCGCCGTCTCGTCGTCCGCCATCAGCCGCGTATAGCCGACGGCATCCGCCGCCAGGATGGCCGCGACCTTTTGTCTGACGCTCTCTTCGGCCATGGCGTGCCCCTCCCGGATGTGTCACCAATCCAGCGGCCGTTAATTCGTTTCAGGATATGTCGCGCAGCGGCATGGCACAACCTCGCCGGCAGGGCGATTTTCGCAGCCATCCGCGCCCCATCGACCGAGATGCCGCCGTGTCATGGCGGCGATCGTCGGCCGCCTACGCCAGCAGGTCAGCGATCACTAAGAAGACTCTCCGAACACCGGGTCGACCTTGCCGGCCCGGCGCCCGTGATGGGCTTCCGGCAGCAGCTCGACCGGGGTGGCGTTGGCGAGCACGCCGTCGAGGAAGCTGAGAAAGCCGCTGGGAATTCGGTGACTGGCAGCGAATTCCTGGCACTGAATTCTCTAGATCTCGAGTCCCGCCGCGTGGCCCTCGCGGGTGGCGTGCAGCAGCGTGCGTGGCGCCCGGGCATCGCCGATCAGGCGCGGTTCGTGGCCGGCCGCGCGCAGCGGCGCCAGCAGCTCAAGGCGCGGCTCGCGATGGGCTGCGTAGGCGAGAAAGCCGACCTCCTCGATGACTTGGCGGCGGCCCGGCCCGATGGCCTGGCGGTGGCCGACGATGCCCTCTTCGAGCTCCTCCGGCCGCAGATCGGGACGCTGGAAGAGGCGGCTCTCGACGCCCCTTGCGAGCAGGCGTGCGATAATGCCCTGGCGTGCCACGCGATGCTCGTGCCGCGCTACCGTGTCGCGGCTTGTCAACAGCACCACGTGATCGAAATGCCCGGCCAGCCAATCCACGGCATTGTAGGTGAAGCCGCTGTGATCCTCGTCGATGACGACCGCGGTGCCGGCCTGGCGTCCGGCATGGCCCAACAGGGCGGCCATGGCCGACGGCAGATCGGGGATGTCCGACATGGCTTCCGCGTTGCCCAGCAAATCTTCGGGCCAGGCCATGCGCGCGCCGCTGGCCAGCACCACGTCGTCGGGCGCCAGGCCGAGTATGTCCGCCACCGCGGCCCGAATGCCGAGCTCGAGGCGGACGCCGCGGGCTTTGGCCGCGGCGGCTTGATAGTCATAAATGCCGGCGAGGCCCTCGCCGCCGGGCAGGGCCGCGGCAAGACGCGCGCGCCCGCCAGGCTCGCCCGAGGCGCCGAACAGCGTCACCTCATGGCCGCGCGCGGCGGCAACCCAGGCCGCCTCCAAGCCGGCGGCACCGGCGCCCACCACCACGACACGGCGCAAGCCCTCGTGTCGGGCCGGCACGCCGTCGATCTCCTCCGGCGTCGCCAACGCCGGATTGTTGTCGCAGGCGATCGCCGACGGTGTCGCCACCGCGCCCCAGCAGCTATTGCCGGAGATGCAGGGGCGGATCGCGTAGCCTCGCCCGCCCAGGGCTTTGCGGGTCCAGGCCGGATCGGCGATCATGGCGCGGCCGATGCCGACCAGGTCGGCCTGTCCGGCGGCCAGCACGGCTTCCGCCTCGTTGGGGTCGACAATGCGGCCGAGCGCCATCACCGGAATGCCGGCCGCCGCGGCACGCAGCTTGGCGATAGGTTGGGCATAGGGCAGGCGCGGCCAATGGCCGTCGGGAACATGCCAATGCAGGCTGTTGGACTGGCTGCCCCAGGCGTAGGCGATAAGGTCGATGATAGTCGGGTCGGCCAGCGCCTGGGTAATCCGCTTGGCCTCGGCAAGGTCGATGCCGCCCTCGACGCCGTCATCAGCCGGCAGCTTGAGGGCGATGACGAAAGCCGGTCCGCAGGCCAGGCGGATGGCCGCGATCAGCTCCTGCACCAGGCGCAGGCGGCAGGCGAAGTCGCCGCCATAGCGATCGTCGCGGCGGTTGCTGTGGGGCGAGAGAAACTGGTGAAAGAGATGGCCATGGGCGCAGGACAGCTCGACGCCGTCGAAACCCGCAGCTTCCAGGCGCCGGGCGCCGGCCGCGAAGGCCGCGATCATCTCCGCCACCTCGTCGCCCGACAGGGCATAGGGCACGGCGCCGCTTTCGTCGTCCGGCAGTGCGCTCGGCCCGTAGCTGATATCGGGGCGGGCGCGGGAATAGTTGCCGCGGCCGTGATCCTGGATCTGCGCCAGGATGCGGCAATCGTGCCGGCGCACCTCGCCGGCCAGGCGCGCCAGGCCGGGCAGCGCCGCGTCGTCATGGACGTTCAGCTGCGTCTGACGCTGGCTCTGCCAGGAGAGCGCGTTGACAGGCTCCACCACGATCATCGCCGCACCACCCTCGGCGCGGTTGGCGTGGTAGCGCAGAAACGCCTCGCTGACCTCCTGGTTGCGCGCCAGCAGGGTCAGGATGGCGGGATGCGCGACGCGGTTCTTGAGCCGCAAACGCGGCCCTACCAGCGGCTCTGCGAGATGCGAAAACGCGGACATGGCGCCAGTCTATAGCATGCCGCCCGGCCGAGGATGATCCGTGGTACGATGTTGCTGGCAACCTTCTTTCCGGAGAAAAATGCGGTGATTAGGCATCTCGCGGTCTCGGTATTGTGCGGCCTTATCGTGCTGCCGGCTCAGGCGGACGAGTTTCGCCTGGAATATGTCGGCGCCAGCGATGTCGCGCTCGACAACCCGCACGACCTCAAGCTGGCTCCCGACGGCCAGGCCCTGTTTGTCGCCGATGTCGGCAACGACCGCGTGGCGATCCTCGACCCCGAGAGCCTTGCACTCCTCTGGGAATTCGGCGCCGATCACCAGGACGGCACGCACGATGTCGACTTCGATGCCGCCGGCCGCGCCTATGTCGCCGACACCCACAACGGCCGCGTCGCGATCTATGACGTGAGCGGCGGCGATGCCGTCCTGATCGGCGAGCTGAGCGAGCGCATTCGCGGCCCGGAAGGCGTGCTGGCGCACCCCAACGGGCGCATCTACGTGGCTGGCGCCTGGTCCGACAACGTGGTCGCCTACGAGGCTGGCAAGGTCGTCGCAGAGCTCGGCGGCCTGTCCTCGCCGCATGATGTCGAGGTGGCACCGGGCGGCGATATCTGGCTCGCCGATGCGGGCAACGACCGCATGCTGCTGCTGTCCCCCGAGCTGGAGATAAAGAGGGTGTTGGCGGGCTCGCCTTACGACTTCGACGGCGTGCGCTATCAGGATGTGCTCGATGACGGAACGCTGATCGTGGCGGACAAGAACAACCACCAGGTCAAGGTCATCGGAGCGGACGGGGCGCTGCTCCTGGTCCTCGGCAGCGGCGAGCTGCGCACGCCCGAGGGGGTCGAAGCCCAGGGCGATACGCTGTGGATCTCGGACTCCGGCAACGATCGCGTGGTGAAGTACCGCATTCATCGCGATTAGCCGCAGCGGAACGCTATCCCACTTCACAAGAGCTTGACCAGGCGACAGGGCAAAGTGATCCAATTTTCCCCCGGATACGCTCTACCATGCCTTGGCGTCCCGGAAACGCCATCCGGGGCGCATGGTGGTGTGATCGAAGCGGAATCGAATTTGGTAAGAGGGAAACGAAGCGCAACTTCCTTCTCGACCGAGACCGGGGGCACGAATGGATTTTCAGCTGATTGGGCGTCTCATCGCAGACAAGCTGCACGATCGCACGACCTATGTTCTGGCGGCCATCGTCGGCACGCTGATCAACGGCTACGGTCAGTTGCTGGTGCCTTGGTTCAGGAGCGGCAACAACCCGGTCACGACCTTTTCCGCGGAGTTCGAGGCGAGGCCCTTCCTGACCCTGTTCTCGATCTTTCTCGCTTTTGCCCTTCCCTTCTGCGTCGGCATCTACTCCGCCGTCGCCGCGCGCTACAAGAACCGGCGCGCCGAGTCGATTGCGGATTTTCCGGAGCGCAAGCCCGATCCGGTCTTTCGTGTGCGAAGGGACGGCCAGGTCGTGGAAGTCGGCGCCAATACGCAGGCCTTCTTCGCGAATTTCCAGATCCACCGCGGCCAGCAGCTGTTAGGCGACGAAGTATGGGCGAAAATCACCTCGGACGAGGTAACGGACGAAAGACTCGTGGTCCATTTCGAGGCCGAGGGCGAAAACTATCTGGTGGCGCACGCGCCGACCAGAAACGACGAGATCAACATCTACATGACGCGCCTGTCCGGCTTGCAGATCGACACCTTGCAGTCGGCGTAAGGACCGTCGCTAACCATCAATGTAATGCGCCTTATGCCGGTTCCGCACCGCAATACGGCGATTAGCCGGACATGGCCTTTGAATCCAGTCTATAGACAGGTAGTGCGTAAGCGCCCGGCCTCGCCCGCCTTACGAGGCATGCGTGTCGTCTGCTAAGGTTGATCGGCCGCGTCTTGTGCTTGGCTGTCGGCCCAGTTCCATGGCAGGAGCTGGTCGATGCGGTTTATCTTGTGCTCGGGGATACGG
>CAZVDW010000370.1:0-3540 GCA_964625645.1 uncultured Rhodospirillaceae bacterium | reverse complement strand
AATATTAAGGCCGTCGCTCATGGTACTCCCCACTTAGCTCAACGCACCAAGCACGCTGTGCAGCCGCTCGATCTGCGCTGTCAGGTCGTGCGGATGATTGCCGACGAAAAAGCCGTTGTCGTGGGCCAGATTGGCGTTCGTGACCTCGCCCACGATGTCGTAGTCATAGTAGCGCAGCACATCGTGGCGCAGGAAGCAGCCGCCGGTGATGAAGCGGAAGCCGATATCGGCGTTCCGCAGCGCCGCAAAAACCTTTTCTCGTGACGGCCCCTTGTCGGGATCGAGCACGATGGTGAAGGAGAACGACGAGCTTTTGCCATTCTCGCGCTGGATACGGAAGCGTTCGTCACTGGCAAAGCGCTTCTGGAACAGGGCCAGATTGCGCCGCCGCGCCGCCGTCATGGCGGGCAGTTTCTTCAACTGCTCGAGCCCCACCGCGGCGCTCATCTCCAGCGGCCTGACATTGTAACCCGGCAGGATGAAGCGATAGGCCTCGAAATGATCGTCGCCGCTTCGCTCGTAGAGTGTGGTGTCCTCCGAGAGCCCCCGCGTCCAGCCGTGCGAGCGCAGGCTGCGGGCGAGATCGGCAAGCTCGTCATCGTCCGTGAGCACCATGCCGCCTTCCATGGTGGCGATGTGGTGCGAAAAGAAGAAGCTGAAGGTGCCGATATCGCCAAAGGTGCCGCATTTGCGACCGTCGAGCTCCGCGTCGAGGGATTCGCAATTGTCCTCGAGGAAATACAGGCCGTGCTTGTCGGCCAGTGCGCGCATGCGGTCGAGCGGCGCCGGATTGCCGAGGATGCTGACGCCGACGATCATGCGCGTCTTCGGCGTGATCGCCGCTTCGAGCTGATCGGCATCGACGTTCAGGGTCTCGATATCGACATCGACGAAGCGCAGCTTGAGCCCGTATTGCTGCAAGGGATGATAGGTCGTCGCCCAGGAGATGGCGGGCACGATGACCTCGTCGCCGCGCTGCAAAGGGCGATCCTTTTTGTAGAACAGGCTGGCGACGGCGATGAGGTTGGCCGACGAGCCCGAATTGACCATCACCGCGTGGCGCTTGCCGTGATAGGCCGCGAAAGCCTGCTCGAAGGCGGCAACACGCTCGCCCATGGTGAAGAAACCGCTGGCGATCACCTGCGCAAGCGCTGCTTCCTCTTCCACTCCCCAGGACGATGCCGCCAGCTCGTAAAACATGGCCTAGAACGGCCCCCGAAATTCGCTCTGGTAGGCGAGCGCCGCGCTCTCCTCCGACGGCACCCAGGCGGTCGCATCGGGCCGCACCATCTCGTAGGCCTTGGCGGCGATGGTCGCGGGGTTGGGATAGAAGTGCTTTTCGAGCGACGGCGTCGTCGGGCAGGTGGTTGGCGCGAAGCCCATGCGCTGCGATATGACCGGGATGCCCGATTCGGCGACAGTGGCAAGGATCTCGGCGCTGGCGCCGCAAGCGGTCCAGGCGTTGTCCACCACCAGCAGGCGTCCGGTCCTGGCGACGGAGGCGAGGATGGTGTCGGTATCGAGCGGCATCAGCGAGATCGGGTCGATCACCTCGGCCGAGATCTCTTGCTCTGCCAACAGCTCGCGCGCCCGCAAGGCCTCGACCTGCATATTGGAAATGCCGACAATCGTTAGGTCTTCGCCCGGCACGGCAATGCGGGCACGACCAAACCCGACCTCGAAGGGCGCCTCCTCGACATAGGCTTCGGTGCCGTAGAGCAGGCGGTGCTCGACGAAAATCACCGGGTTGTTGTCGCGAATGGCGGCGATCAGGCAGCCCTTGGCGTCGTGGGCGTTAGACGGCGCCACCACCTTGAGCCCCGGCACGTGCATGAACATGGCGTGCAGGCCCTGGCTGTGCTGCGCGCCCTGGCCCCAGGACTTGCCGATCATCGAGCGCACCACCAGCGGCACCTTGACCTGGCCGCCATACATGCTGTGGCTCTTGGCGGCGATGTTGACGAGCTGGTTCATGCACAGCATGAGGAAATCCATGCGGATATGCACATGGATGGGGCGCAGTCCCGCCATTGCCGCGCCGATGGCGACGCCGGTCATGGCGTCCTCGGAAAGCGGGGTGTTGAAGACGCGCTCGGGGCCGAACTCTTCCTGCAGGCCGCGCGTCGAGCCCTGGATGGCCTTGTGGTCGTCGACATCGAGCCCCATCACCAGGACCGACGGGTCACGCGCCATTTCCTGCGCCACGCCTTCGCGCAAGGCATCGACATAGCTCAGCAGGCGCCCGCCCTCAGTCGGCGAAGACATCGCGCAACAACTCCGTTTCGTCGGGGAAGGGGCTGGCTTCGGCAAAGGCCACGGCCGCGGCAATCTGCGCCTCGACGTCGCGCTCGATGGCCTTCGCCTCGGCGTCGGACAGCAGTGCGGCCAGCTTGGGCATCGGATCGCGCGCCTTCCAGCGATCCGCTTCGTCGGCGGAGCGATAGGCCTCGTGCGTATCCTCGTTGGGGCCGACATGCTCGCGCCAGCGATAGATCTCGCATTCGAGGAAAACTGGACCCGCGCCCTCGCGAATCGACTCGACTGCCTCGCCGGCGGCGGCACGCACCGCCAAGAGGTCGTCCCCCTGAAGCTTCCTGGCCGGCAATCCGAACCCCTCGACACGGCGACAGAGGTCCATGGCCGCCCAGCGTTTCGACAATGGGGCGTGGATGGCGAGCCCGTTGTTCTCGCAGACGAAAAGAACCGGAAGCTTGTGCAGCGCGGCGAAGTTGAGGCTTTCGTAAAAGGCGCCTTCCTCGGTCGCGCCGTCGCCAAGAAAGGCCGCGACCACGCGCCCGGCGCCTTCGCGCTTCAGCGCCAGCGCATAGCCGACGGCGACGGGTATGGTCGTCCCCACCACGGCCGAGGTGCCGAGGATGTTCTGGTCCATGCCGATAAGATGCATCGAGCCGCCCTTGCCGCGTGCGACGCCCGTCACCTTGCCGTACATTTCCGCCATCATGGCGCCGACATCGCCGCCCTTGGCAAGATAGACCGCGTGGCTGCGATAGGTGCCCGAGACGACATCGCTCTCGTTCAAAACATCGCAGACGCCCACCGCAATCGCCTCCTGGCCGATCGCCAAATGCACCGGGCTCTTGATCTTGTCCGAGGGATAGACGCGCGCCACCTCCTCCTCGACCCGGCGCACCAGGCGCAGCAAGCGGTAGAGGCGCGTCAGATCCGTATCGGAGGGACCGTCCTGTCCGCTGTTGGCTTCGCCTGATTGCATGTTCGTCCTTCGAAGGCATTCTCTGAGGAAATTGCGGCGGAGACGCTCGCGCCCTCCCCCGGCATCTGACAACATGTTACAGTCGATTTCAACGTTTGGGCCATATCGCGCTGCACAAGCCGAGCCGAGCCATAGAAAGCGGAGTGATGAAACGTGGAAGGTGGCCCCGCCAATTATGATACCAACAAACCCCGCCGAAAATATTTTGGCACTAAGCGAATTGTCGCGATCGGCGCATTGTCGGTATTTATCGCATTTGGATGGTACCTTTATGATCAGGGATTGATTCAGCCCGCAGCCATGGAAAA
>CAZVDW010000369.1:0-4919 GCA_964625645.1 uncultured Rhodospirillaceae bacterium | reverse complement strand
CGGCCGAAGCCTGTCTCTGCCGTACGGGATCTCTTGGCTTCCGTTGGGGCAGCAGAGCCATGTCTTATCAGGTCGATTGGGTCATAAAGACGTCCAAGCTCTGCAATCTGCGTTGCCGGTATTGCTACGAGTGGGACGACCTGGGCGACAAGGCCCGGATGAGCCTTGACCTATGGGAGAAGATACTTGTCGCGCTAAAGGCGCATATGGCAGTCGCGGTTGAGCGCTATCGCCCCTTCGCCGGCGTTAGGGCACGGGTGATCCTGCATGGCGGCGAGCCGATGGCGTTGCCGCTCGGCTATCTTGGCGACGTCATTGCCCTGCAAAACGAGATGCTGCCCGCTGAATGGCTCGCCGAGGGGACAGTGGGCCGCGCCCTGCAGAGCAATCTGTATCGTGTGACGGAGCCCATGCTGGCGCTGCTTCACGAGGGAAATGTCGGCATCGGCGTTTCCTATGACGGTATTCCCGGTGTGCGTCTGTCCGCCGCGGGAGAAGAGACCGAGGCCCGCGTAATGGCGAACCTGGAACGGCTCGAGGCGTGGGGCTTCCCCTTGGGCATTATCACGGTCCTGGCAGGACACACCGCGCCCTACATCACCGATATCTACGACACCTTCCGCGAGCGGGTTCGCCGCTTGCGTTTCCTGCCTCTCTTCAATGGTCCCGACTCCCGCCCGCTGGATCTGGTCGACGCCTCGCCCGAGATGCTTGTCGAGGCGCTTTGCCGCCTGTTCGTCCATTGGTTCGATCGCGGCTGCCAGCCCGAGGTCGTGCCACTGAACAGCTACTTCCGCAGTGTCATCCTGAAGATGCTGGGGCTTGAGCAAATGCCCTATGAGCGGCGCAACCATGGCGACCATGTCTTTGTCGTCGACCTCGACGGCCAGCTCTACGCGCCCAACGCCGATTACACGGGCGCGCTCGGTTCGCTCGTGGAGAGCTCGATCGAGGAAATCCTGGAGTCGGCGCCCTACCAGGCGACGCTTGATGCGGATGACACAGCCCGGGAATCGATCTGCGGCAGCTGCGACTATCGCGGCGGCTGCAACACTTATCCCTTGTTGAGCAATCCCGACGGCGGCATTGCGCTGGGGCGCTGTCTTATCGCCAAGCCCGTATGCGAGTTCATCGAATCCTACTTGCGCCGCGAAGGCTTCGACGAAGCGGCGTTACGGGAGATGTTCGATGATGTCGGTGTCGGGCTCGCGGCGGCGGCAGCGGATCCCCTTGCCGTTGTAACACCGGCATCCGGCTCCACAAGTCGTGATAACTGTTGAACGAGGCTGCCGCGGCACATGGATTACGCTTCCTCCGACAGACAAAATCAGGGAGGAAGCCCGATGACCCGAAGCCTCGCGTGTTCAGTCCTCGCCGTCGCTCTTGCCGTGGCCAGCGGTGCCGTATCGGCACAGGACAAGATTCCGCCACTGGAGATTCCCTCGGACCATCAATTCCAATCCCATTACATAGAGGTCCACGGCCAGACGCTGCATTATCTCGACAGCGGCGAGGGCGGCGACACCTTCGTCTTCCTGCACGGCCAGCCGACATCGTCCTATATGTGGCGCAATGTCATCCCCCATGTCACTGATCTCGGCCGCGCCGTGGCGCCGGACAATATCGGCTTCGGCGGCTCCGACCAGCCCGCCGATCTCGATTACCGCTATCCGACCCATTACCGCTATATCGAGGGCTTCATCGATGCGCTCGAGCTCGACAACATCATCTTCGTGATTCACGACTGGGGCTCGGCCCTCGGCCTCGACTACGCCGCCCGCCACCCCGACCGGGTTCGTGGCGTGGTGATGATGGAGGCGATCGTGCCGCCGACCATGCCGGCCGAAAGCTATGACGCCATGCGCCCGCAACTCGGCGAGTTCTTTCGCACCATGCGAAACCCCGAGATCGGCCCGAAAATGATGATCGAGGACAACTACTTCGTCGAAGGCGTGCTACCCGGCTTCACCGTGCGCCCGCTTGGCGAGGCGGAGATGACCGTCTACCGGGCGCCCTTCCTCGACATGGCAAAGCGGGTCGCCATCAACCAGTGGCCCAACGAGATCCCGATCGGCGGCGAGCCGGCCGACGTGGTCGAGATCGTCGACAACTACGTCGCCTGGATGTACCGGACCGACATGCCGATGCTGTTTCTCTACGCCCACCCCGGCGCCCTCAATCCGCCCGCGGCCGTCGACTGGCTGGCGGCGCGCGTGAGCAACATGGAGACCAGTTATATCGGCCGCGGACTGCACTACGTCGCAGAGGACCAGCCCTATGCCATCGGCCGGGCCATCCGCGACTGGCATCGACGGAATATGGATTAGGCCGGCCGCGCCGCATTCCTGCAGAAGTGAAAATATAAGGAGTGTGCGAATCACGAGTATTGCGAAGCAACTCTTGTAAAGGTCAATTCGCTGTCCGGGCCATGTCGATAGTGCCGCGGCAGGTGACGAGCGAGTTCTGGAAGAACATCGTGCTTTGCCCGCTTGCCAGGCTTCCCCGGACGATCACATTGGCCGGCACCTGCCAAGCGGAAAAGCCGTGCGAGATCGACCAACTGCGGTCGGCCGCAATCGGCACCGGCTGAGGGGAGGCCAGCTGAGCATGGCCGACGCGGCGGTTCGCTACCTCGATCTTGGGGCGCGCGACGTCGCTTTCGACCTCGAGCACTACCGTGAAAATACGCAGCTGCTCCTGATGGAAGCCGGTGCATCGCCAATCCCCATCTCCTTTCCAGCCGCCGTCAAAGCGCCCCGACACGCCCTCGTCAGGCGCCACCACCGCCACGTCCTCGGTCACGCCGCCGCGCAACTCGTCGATCCTGTGCCGGGCGATCGCGGCAAACATGCCGTTGGGATGGATGGTGAGGTAGGCCTCCAGCTCACTCGGATCGTCGGTGCCCTCGATGGCCTCCCAGAACGCGAAATCGAGATCGGCGCCGGTGATCGCCGGGTCGGCTGGGGCAATCTCAGCCGCCGCCGGCGCCAGATAGAAATCGCGCCCGGTAAGCGAAGAGGCCTCCCACGGCGTCTGGCGGCCCTGGGTGGCTCGCAAAACATCGTCGCGCACGCCCTTGAACATCAGCTCTATCGGCATGCCCGGGCGGCCCAGGCCACGGGCCAGCGCCGCCGTGTAGGGGCTGTTGGCGCCGTCGCCGTCAGCCGCCACCTCGCCGGGCGCGGTGGAATAGGCGATCAGCGTGCCGGTGGGCGCGCTCATCAGCGCCAGGCCACGCTGTTGCGAGCGAAAGCGGCGCACGAAGGGATTGTTGCGGCAGGCGTCCAGGATGATGATGTTAAGGCCGTTGCCGGCGCGCCCGATGGTCTTGAGCAGATTGGAAGCCGCCACGCCGTTGATGTCGGCATCTTCCGGGTCTTCGATTAGCGCGTCGATCGGGATCAGGTAGTTCTCGCCGTCGACCTGAAGGCCATGGCCGGCATAGAAGAACAATCCTACCGCGTCGTGCCCCGCCGCCTCCAAGCGGTTGCCGTAGTCCTTTATCGCCAGCTTCATCTCTTTCTGGCCGCCATCGAGGCGCTCTATCACCACGAACCCCAGGGTCGCCAGCGCTGCGCTCATCAGCCGTGCGTCGTTTGCCGGGTTGGCGAGGGGGCTATCCGTGTAGGCCGAGTTGCCAATCACCAGCGCGATGCGTTGCTCGGCCCCATGGGTCACGCGGGCCGTCGCCGACCAGGCCAAAAGCACAAAAAGCATAAGCCGAGTGAAGCGTGCCATCGCGCGTTACCCTCTCGGTGCGCCGTAAGGGGCGATGTTCCCATAGCGATGTCCCGCACACAACAGCTGGAGCGGCCGATAGCTTGAGAGGAATCCGGCGCGGCTTGGCGGTCCTTGCGAGCGCGCGCCGGCCCGCATTGTGACGCGCCGTCTCTGCGCGTACACTTGCCTTGAAAATGCCTGAATTCGGTCGCCACTACGACATGCTTCGGTGATTGCCTGCCGCGTGTCACATCAGGGGGACTCGTGATGCCGAGACTTTCGCTCTCTGCCGCCGGACTCGCGGTGCTTGGCCTTGCGCTGCTGCCGCAGGCGGCAGATGCCTTTTGCGGCTTCTACGTCGCGAAGGCCGATACCGACCTCTTCAACCAGGCCTCGAAGGTGGTGATGGCGCGGCATGAAGGGCGCACGGTCATCTCCATGGCCAACGACTATCAGGGCGAGATGGCCGAGTTCGCCATCGTCATCCCGGTGCCAAGCGTGCTCGAGCGCGAGCAGATCCACGTCACCGAGAACGCGCTCATAGACCATCTCGACGCCTACACGGCGCCGCGCCTGGTCGAGTATTTCGACGACAATCCGTGCCGACGCTACGATGCCCTTTCAGGCGTCGCGGACGGAGCCATCCCGTCGACGCCTGCCCCGGCGGGCGAGGCGCGCAACAAGGCCCTCGGCGTCACCATCGAGGCCGAATACACCGTCGGCGAATACGACATCGTCATTCTCTCGGCCGAGCAGAGCGCCGGCCTCGCCACCTGGCTGACCGAGAACGACTACCGCCTGCCGGATGGCGCCGAAGGCGTGCTCGGCATGTACCTCGCCAACGGCATGAAGTTCTTTCTCGCCAAGGTCAATCTCGGCGAGCAAACCAAGCTCGGCTTCAGCTATCTGCGGCCGTTGCAGATCGCTTTCGAGTCGGAAAACTTCATGCTTCCCATCCGCCTCGGCATGCTCAATGCCAATGGGCCGCAGGAGCTGTTCGTCTTCACGCTGACGAAAGGTGGCCGCGTCGAGCCGGTAAACTATCGCATGGTGCGCATTCCGGCCGATGTGCCGGTGCCGCTATACGTGCGCGACGAATTCGGCGAGTTCTACCTCGACATGTTCGACCAGGCCGTGGCGCGCGAGGACATGCGCGCGGTGTTCCTCGAATATGCCTGGGACATGGCCTGGTGCGACCC
>CAZVDW010000368.1:0-6533 GCA_964625645.1 uncultured Rhodospirillaceae bacterium | reverse complement strand
CTGAGACCGGTCAAACCGGCTCCGATTAGTCGCGACGTGCTCTAGCGCATCGCGCCGGCCACGGTGATGAGGGTTTCGGCGAGGGCCACGGCGTCGGTCACCTCCAAGGCCGCTTTGAAGGCGCCGGCGTGATCGCCGATCTCGGACAGCGCCAGGGCGCGGGGCAGCGGGGCCTCGATGGCGCCGAGCGTCTCGGCGCTCATCTCGCCTTGCGCCGCCAGGGCTTCGAGGCGGGCGATCCGCCATTCCGTGAAGCCGCGGCGCTCGATGTCGCCGATCTGCTCGGCGCTGAGGCGCGCGGCGCCGACATTGCCGCTCTCGGCCTGGGCCGTGGCGATGGCGGCGATGGCGTCGGCGCGATCCTCGCCCGCCAGGGTTTCCGCGGCGGTCATGGCGCGCGCGAACATGTCCGAATCGCCCGTCACCAGCGCCACCTTGAGCAGGCCCGACGCCTGGTAGACGGGCAGCGCAATGGAATCGGCCATGGCCACCGCGGCAATCACGCGCCCGGTCCTGGCGGTGGTCTCGGCGGCGTCGGCCATGATCGAGGCGCGCACTTCCGGATGGTCGATCTCGGCGGCGATCATGGTGGCCCGGCCACCTGAGAGCTCTTGTGCGATGAGTTGCAGCGCGATGGCGCGGGACTCGACATCGGCGATGGCGCGCGCCGCCTCCAGCGCTTGGTTCGTGTTGCCCGCCTGCATTTCGCTCAATGACACACTGCTCAGCGCCATGTCGCGGGCCTCGCCCCAGGGGATGCGGTCGAGCTGTGCGGTATCGCCGGCGGCAACCACGGATGCCAGCGCCCAGGCCAGCGCCTCTTCGTCCTCTATAGCGTCGGCGAGCGCGAGCGCCGCCGCGCTGTCGCCGTCCATGGCGAGCGCGCTGGCGAGCGCGCTGGCGGCTGCGTCGCGTGCCGGCCCCGGTATCATCTTCTCGAAGGTTGTCCGGGCGTCGTCAAGACGGCCGTGGCTGGCCTCGGCATCGACAATCGCGGCCAGCGCCGCTTCGCGTCCGGCATTGTCGCGGGCCATGAGGCGCGCGGTCGAGCGGGCCAAGGCCGAGCGGCCCGAGGCGGCAAGCGCCGCATCGACTTCGGCCAGGGCCTGGTGGCGGCTCTCCGGGTCGCCGATCTTCTCGACTTCGGTAATGGCGGACATCAGCGGGCCCGTTGCATCCAGCCGTCCGCTCAGCGACAGCAAGGTGCGCACGCGGTCGAGGGGATCGGCAACATCGCGCGCCGCCGCGATGGCTTCCTGTTCGGCGGCCTCGTCGCCAAGCGTGGCGGCTATGGCGCCCCAGGCCTCGGCACGCGAGGCCGCCGTCGGCAAATCGGCGGCGAGGCGGCGCGCACGATCCCCGTAACCATGCGCCGCCCAGGCGCCGGCCACGCTGCTGCCGACATACTCGCCGGGCGTGGCGTCGCCGGAATAGCGGATCACGTCGTCGGCGAGCGCCAGCACGCAAAGCGGCTCCGGCTCTCTCAGGCAGGCATCGAGGTCGCCACCTGCGAGCGCGCTTGCCGGCAGCACCAGGGCGGCGGCGGTGATGAGGCCGAAGCGGCTCATGGCGCCGGCACCCCGCGTGGTATCCAGTCGCCCGTGGCCTGCGCCTCGCGATGATGGCTCAGCGCCCAACGCACGGTCGGGAAAGCGAGATCGTTCCACGGTATGTCCTCCCATTCGAATAGCTCGACCGCCTGGCTCTCCGGCCCTGGCGACACCGCGTCGTGCGTCAGACGCGCGGCATAGATGATTTGCACCTGGCTGATGCGCGGAATGTCGTAGATCGCCAGCAGACGGTCGATGGCGATCTCGGCGTTGGCCTCTTCGACGGCTTCGCGCCGGGCGCCGTCCTCGCTGCTTTCCTCGAGCTCCATATAGCCGGCGGGAATGGTCCAATAGCCGATGCGCGGCGGGATGGCGCGGCGGCAGAGCAGCAGGCGCCCGTCGCTGGCCGTGCAGACCGAGCCGACGACGATCAGGGGATTGCGGTAGTCGATGAAGCCGCAGTCCGGGCAGGTGTGGCGCGGCCGATTGTCCCCCTCGGGCACCGTCAGGACCCGTGGCCCGATTCCGCTGTTGTCGCCATCGTCCGTCATGGCGCCATCATAGCACCCGAGACCGCTTGTTGGCTGCGGTCGTGAATCGGGCTAAAAGTCGCGCCATGAGCCAGCCAGACACCTTGCGCCGATTGCTCGATGCCGGCGCGATCAGCGCGGCCGCGCTGATCGCGCCCGACCGCGCATCCCTCGCCTATGGCGCCCTGCGGGCCCAGGCCGACGAGACCGTTGCCGCCCTCAACCGCTGCGGCATCGGCCGTGGCGACAGGGTGGCTATCGTGCTGCCCAACGGGCCCGACATGGCGAGCGCCTTTGTCGCCATTGGCTGCGCCGCGACGACGGCGCCGCTCAACCCGGCCTATCGCGCCGAGGAGCTCGACTTCTACCTCGGCGATCTCGCTGCGCGGGCCCTGGTGGTGGCGGCCGGCGACGACGGCCCGGCGCGCCAAGTGGCGGATGAGCGGGGCATTGCCGTCTATGAGCTCCATGCCGGTGACGAAGCCGGCCGCTTCACCTTGCAGGGCCCCGACCAGGCGCGCGAGGTCCGCGGTGGGCCGGCGCAGGCCGGCGATGTCGGGTTGATGCTGCACACCTCGGGCACCACGTCGCGGCCCAAGCTGGTGCCGCTGAGCAACGCCAATCTGGCGGCTTCGGCGCAGCATATCCGTGCCACCCTGGCCTTGGCGCCGGCGGATTTGTGCCTCAACGTGATGCCGCTGTTCCATATTCACGGGCTGATCGCGGCGGTGCTGTCGTCGCTGGCGGCCGGGGCCGGCATCGTCTGCACGCCGGGCTTCAATGCGCTGCGCTTCTTTGCCTGGCTCGATGAATACCGGCCGACCTGGTACACGGCGGTGCCGACCATGCACCAGACCATCCTGGCGCGGGCCGGGCGCAACGCGGCGATCGTCGCGCGCAACACGCTGCGCCTGGTGCGCTCGTCCTCGGCCTCGCTGCCGGCGCAGGTGATGGGCGAGCTGGAGGCCTTGTTCGAGGCGCCGGTGATCGAGGCCTATGGCATGACCGAGGCGGCGCATCAGATGACCAGCAACCCGCTGCCGCCGGCCGCCCGCAAGCCGGGTAGCGTCGGCCGGCCCGCCGGCCCCGAGGTGCGCGTGCTCAAGCCCGGCGGCGAGTTCGCCAGCCCCGGCGAGACCGGCGAGGTGGTCATCCGCGGGCCCAACGTCACGGCCGGCTATGAAGCCAATCCGCAAGCCAATGCCGGTGCCTTCAGCGACGGCTGGTTTCGCACCGGCGATCAGGGCGTGCTCGATGACGAGGGCTACCTCACCATCACCGGCCGCCTCAAGGAGATCATCAATCGCGGTGGCGAGAAGGTCAGCCCGCGCGAGGTCGATGACGTGCTGATGGACCACGAGGCGGTGGCCCAGGTGGTGACCTTCGCCATGCCGCACGACAAGCTCGGCGAGGAAGTCGCCGCGGCGGTCGTGCTGCGCGAAGGCGCGCAAGCCGACGAGCGTGCCCTGCGCGATTTCGCCGCCACGCGCCTGGCCGACTTCAAGGTGCCGCGCAAGGTCGTTTTCCTCGACGAGATTCCGAAGGGCGCCACGGGCAAGCTGCAGCGCATCGGCCTGGCCGAGAAGCTGGGCCTCTGAGATGAAGATCTGCGTCTACGGCGCCGGTGCCATAGGCGGCTTTATCGCAGCGCGGCTGGCGCGGGCGGGCGAGGACGTCACGGTGATCGCGCGTGGCGCCAAGCTCGCGGCCATGACGCGCAACGGACTGCGGCTGATCTCGGATGCAAGTGGCGACGATTTCACCGTCCATCCCGCCGTGACCGAGGATCCTGCCGAGGCTGGCCCGCAAGACGCGGTGATCCTGGCCATGAAGGCGCACTCCCTGCCGGGCGTGGCACCGCTGCTGGCGCCATTGCTCGGTCCGGAGACCGTGGTGGTGCCGGCGGTCAACGGCGTGCCGTGGTGGTATTTCCACAAGCTCGCCGGCCCCTGGGCGGAAAAACAGATCGAGACGGTCGATCCCGGTGGCCTGCTGTGGCGGCTGATCGGGCCCGAGCGGGTGATCGGCTGCGTCGTCTATCCGGCGGCCGAGGTGGTGGAGCCCGGAGTCGTGCGCCACCTGGCGCTCGACCGCATGCCCCTTGGCGAGCCGGACGGCTCGCGCTCCGAGCGCGCCCTTCGCTTGAGCAAGGCCATGGTCGGCGCCGGCTTCAAGTCGCCGGTACGGCCGCGCATCCGCGACGATATCTGGATCAAGCTCTGGGGCAATGTCGCCTTCAACCCGATCAGCCTGCTGACCGGTGCGACACTCGTCGAGATCGCCTCGGACACGGTGCTGCGGGGGCTGGTGCGGGCCATGATGGTCGAGACCAAGGCGGTGGCGGAGACCCTCGGCGTCAGCTTTGCCATCGACGTCGACCGCCGCATCGATGGCGCGGCGGACGTGGGTGAGCACAAGACCTCGACCTTGCAGGATTTCGAGGCCGGGCAGGCGGTCGAGCTGCCGGCCCTGGTCGATGCGGTGGCGGAGCTCGGTCGTCTGGTCGCTGTGCCGACGCCGACCATCGACAGGATTGCCGCCCTGGCGCGCAAGCGGGCGATGACCGCCGGGGTCTGGCCGACCGCCCTATAGGTGGGGCTCGCGGCGGCCGCTGCGGCGGTTGACGAAATCGACGAAGGCGTCGGCCGGCAAAGGCGGGCTTATGAGCAAGCCCTGGATTTGATCGCAGCCGAGGTCGCTCAGCATATTGGCCTGGGCTTCGGTTTCGACGCCTTCGGCCAGCACCTTCATGCCGAGGCTGTGGCCGAGCTGGATGATGGCGTGGGCAATGGCGCCGTCGATCGGATTGCTGGTGATGTCGGCGACGAAGGAGCGGTCGATCTTGAGCTTGCCCACCGGCAGGCGCTTGAGATAGTTGAGCGACGAATAGCCTGTCCCGAAATCGTCTATCGATAACTCGATACCGAGCTCGACCAAGCTGGTGAGGGTTTCGGCGGCAAGCGCCGAGTCCGGCATCAGGGCGCTCTCGGTGATCTCCAGGCCGAGCAGGCGCGGCGGCACGCCTGCCTCGACCAGGGTATCGCGGACCTTGTCGACCAGCGCCTGGTCCTGGAACTGGGCCGGCGAGACATTGACCCAGACCGGCACCGTCAGCGTGCCCTTGCGGGCCCAGTCGCCGAGCTGCACGCAGGTGTGGTCGAGCGCCCAGCCGCCGATGGCGAGGATCATGCCCGTGGCCTCGGCATGGGCGATGAACTCGCCCGGCGCGACCAGGCCGCGCTCGGGATGGTTCCAGCGCAGCAGCGCCTCGCCGCCCACCACCGAGCCGTCGGCAAGACTGACCTTGGGCTGGTAATGCAGGGCAAACTCGTCGCGCGCCAAGGCACGGCGCAGGCCCTGGCCGAGCCGCAGAGCGTGGTGAGCCTCCTCGCCCATCTCGCGGGAATAAAAAGCGGCGCAGCCACGCCCCAGCGACTTCGCCCGGTAAAGTGCCAGATCGGCCCCCTTGAGCAGGTCTTCCGCCTTCTTCGCATGCTCGGGGAATAGCGTGATGCCGATGGAGCCGCCGGTATGCAGCGCCTGACCCTGCGACATGACCGGCTCGGCGAGCACCGTCTCGATCGCCTGCGCCAGCTCGCTTGCCTGATCGGCACCGGCGATGTCAGGCTGGATCACCGCGAACTCGTCACCGCCGATACGCGCCACGAATCCGCCCGCCGGCAGGCAGGCAGACAACCGTCTCGCCACCTCGCACAGCAGCCGGTCGCCGACGGCGTGGCCGAGGGTATCGTTGACGGTCTTGAAGTGGTCGAGATCGATCAGCAGCAGTGCCGCCATGGTGCCATCGGCCTTGGCTTGAACGGTGCAGGCTTCCAGGCGCTCGAGGAAGCCCGCCCGGCCGGGCAGGCCGGTCAAGGGGTCGGTTTCGGAGGCGTCGCTTTCCGAGACGGCCTCGGCAATCAGCAGCGTGTAGTGCTTGTCGCCGTCATCCAGAGGCGTTTGCCGAACCTTGGCCGGCAATAGGGTGCCGTCGCGCCGCCGCAGCCTTTGCGTATCCCGATCGAGAACGCTGGCCAACGGCATGCCTCTCAGCGAGTCCGGCGAATCGTAGCCGAGCACCTCGGCGCCATGGCCATTGCAGAACACCAGGTGTTCGCCGCCATGCACGAGGACCAGGGCCGGTGTCAGTTCGAGCAAGTCGCGGTAACGCGCCTCGCTTCGCGCCAACTCCTGCTCACGCGCATGATCGGCCGAGATGTCGGCCCAAACGGTTAGCGTGCCGCCAGCCGCCAGCCCTGCCGTCGCCAGGCGATAGCGGCGTCCCGGCATGGTTTCCACGACATCGCTCATAGCGCCGCTTCTCCACCCGGCGAGATGGCGGCTGAGCCAGGCCTCCGGGTCGCCCTTCGCGGAGGCGATGGCCTCGGCGCCGACCGCGGCCTGCAGGAGTGCCTCGTACGATGTGCCCGGGACCATCAGCTGCGAGACCGCC
>CAZVDW010000367.1:0-5284 GCA_964625645.1 uncultured Rhodospirillaceae bacterium | reverse complement strand
CAAGGCAATGGACGATGTCGCGCTCCGAGACCACGCCGACGACCGTGTCGCCCTCGGCCACGACAGCAGCGCCGATGCGCCGCCCGACCAGGACCTTGGCCAATTCGACGACCGTCGTCTCGCGACTAACCGTAAAGACGTCATTGCCTTTGCCGCCTAGGATATCCTTTACGTACATGGACACGCTCCCCCGGTTGTTAGGATCGGCCACCACGTTCGCCACGGCTTCTCCGGCGCCACTCCCACGCTGGGGCCCGGCGTTCACGAGGCGGCTTCCGGCGGCCATCATACCACCAAAAGCCACCCACCGCGAATTGGCCTACCCGGCGGCGGCGGCCACCACGTCGTCCGCGAGCTTGCCGGAGAGCTCCTGCAAGTGCTCGAAACGGTAGTCGTAGGTGCCCACGCCGCGGGTCAGCGAACGCAGCTCGATGATCAGATCGGCGAGCTCGGATTGGGGCAACAGCGCGTTCACCTGGTCCCAGCCGTTCCAGCCCTCGCGGGCCTCGAAACCGAGAATCTGGGCCCGGCGGCCACTGAGCAGCCGCTGCACTTGTGGCGTGAAAACATTGGGCACATACATGGTGACGTTGCTGATCGGCTCGAGCAGGATGGGGTGGCATTTCGGCAACGCTTCCGACATGGCGATTCGCGCCGCCGTCTGGAAGGCCATTTCCGAGCTGTCGACAGCGTGGAAGGAGCCGAACACCAGATTGACCGAGACATCGACCACGGGGAAGCCGAGCGGTCCCTTCTGGCAATACATGCGGGCCCCGGCCTCGACCGCCGGGATGTACTGCCGCGGCACGACACCGCCGACGATCGAATTCTTGAACTCGAAGCCGCTGCCGCGCGGCGAGGGCCTGACGTCGATATAGACATCGCCGAACTGGCCGTGGCCGCCACTCTGCTTCTTGTGCCGCCCCTGCACCCGCTCGATCGGCCGGCGCACGGTCTCCTTGTAGGGAATTTTCGGCCGCTCGGTGACCAAGGGCAGCGAGAAGCGGTTGCGCAGGCGGTCGAGCGCCACTTTCAAATGCATCTCGCCCTGGCCGCGCAGCAGATGCTGATGCGCCTCCTGGTCCTGCACCGTGCCCAGCGAGCGGTCTTCCTCCAGCAGCTTGTGCAGGGCGTCGGACAGCTTGACCTCGTCGGCGCGGTTCTCGGCGTTGATGGCAAAGGCGTAGACCGGGGCGAGCACGGGCACGGCAAGCGCTTCCGGCGCCGCCATCTCTTCGCTGGCCGACAGCAACTGGCCGGTCTTGACGCCGTCCATGCGCCCCAGCGCCACGATCCGGCCGGCCTCGGCCTTGGAGATCTTGGTCAGCGCCTGGCCGCTCATGGTGTTGATGCTGCCGATGCGCTGGCCGCCGAGGCTGGTGCCGTCACTGATGTTGCCGCGCCAGACGCGGGCCAGGGAGACCTTGCCCGAGGACGGCAGGTTATAGGTCTTGAGGATCTGCACGGCCGCCTCGCCGCCCTCGCCGAGGCCCGCCCGCTCGGCCGTCTCCGCCGCTTCCGGCACGTCGTGGCGCAGCGCCTTGAGCAGGCGGCGCACGCCGTTCTCCTGCTCCGCCGCGCCGAGCAAGACCGGCACCAGCAGGCCTTCGTTGAAGTCCTTGTGCAGGGCGGCGTGGATCTCGTCGTTGGGCGGGATCACGTCTTCCAGCAATTGCTCGAGCAGGGTGTCGTCGAAATCCGCCAGGGACTCGAGCATCTCGGTACGCGCCTGCTGCTCGTCGTCAGTCATGGTGTCGGGAATCTGGATCAGCGACGAGGCTTCGCCGGGCTGGTACCGATAGGCGCGCTCGTGCACCAGGTCGATATAGCCGGTAATCGCCTCGCCGTCGCGAATCGGCACCTGGCGCAGCACCAGCGGCCGGTCGGACTGTTCCTGCAAGGCCGCCAACAGCTCGGGCACGCCAATCTCGGCGCGGTCCATCTTGTTGACGAACAGCATCATCGGCACGCCATGGCGCTCGAGGAACTTGAAGATCGGCGCCAGCGCGATCACGCGGTCGATGTCGGGCTCGACCACGACCACGGCGGCATCGACGCCGACCACCGCGTCCATCGCCTCCTGGATGAATTCGAGGGAGCCCGGGCAATCGAGCACCGTGAAGGTCTCGTCCATATGCTCGAAGGTGACGGCCGAGACCTCGACGCTCATCTGGCGCGCCCGCGCCTCCACCGAGGCGTCGCCGACCATATTGCCTTCCTTGACGTTACCCTTGCGCGGTATGGCGCCGGCCGCGAAGAGAAGGTTTTCGAGGAGCGTGGTCTTGCCACTGGAAAACGGGCCGACAAGCGCAACGCTGCGCGGGCCCGAAGGTACCTTTGTTGCCATCGTGTTGCTGTGCGGCCGGCGCAAACCGGCCCCTCCCATGCTCTAAGTGGCGCAACCCGCGCCGGTCGCCGCCGCGGGCGTGTCATCCGCCCGTCGGCCTGTTGCCCAATTCAAGCCGGGAGGGGGTGCGGCTGGCAAGCAAAACCTTGTGGGGGGCGCTATTCGGCAGGGGTGGCGTCTCCATACCCCAACAAGAACAGCGCCTCGCCGGAGATGCGCGTCACGTCGCCGTCCATCATCTCGCCGCTGAGGGATTCGATGACGACGCGGGCGCGTAAGCGGCCGTCCTGGCCTTCGAGGATCAGCGCCTGGCGGCCGGGCTCCTGGGGCGCCTCGGCGGCATTGAGGCCGGCCGCCAGGGCGGCCAGGTCGAGCGTGATCTCGGCGTCTGCGGAGGCGATGCGCATCTCGCCCGTGTTGGAGAAGAAGGCGATGCGAAACTCGCGCTGCGAGCCGGGCGCCGCCAGCTGCCGCGTGATGGTGCTCCAGAAGGAAACCCGGTCGACCACCTGCCAGCCGGCGACATCGAGCGGCCAGGGTTGATAGAGCGAATAGTGGAAGCTGCGCGCCTCGCCGCCGGCGCCCGCCTCGCCAAGGCCGATCGCCGCCGTCCGCTGCAGGCCGATGGCGGCGAGCACATCGCTCGTATCCACGGACTTGCCGTCATCGAAATCGACATTAAGGGAAGCGAACAAGGCTTCCAGGGCAGCCTGCTTCTCGCTGTCGATGAGATAGTCGAGCACGGCCTCGATGCGCGCCCTGTCGTGGCGGCCGACCGGCGCCGTCGCCACCGCCGCCTGGCCGTCCGCCAGCATGCCGTTGGCCTGCAACAGATCGATGAGGATCGCGGTCTGGCTGCGCATGGACACCGCAAAGGCGCCTTGCGGGCCGTGGCTGCCGAGCAGTAGCAGGATGGCCAGGGACAGCGGCACCCAGGTGAGGCCCGCGCGGCGCGTCAGGAAGCCGGCCGCAATGAGCACCAGCCAAGCCAGCACCAGGATCAGCAGGTAGCGCGCTTCGGTGATGCCGTATTCGCCGATGCGCGCGCCGACCGCCACTCCCAGCAGGACGATCGGCACCACCAGCAGCGCCGGAAAATGGCGGCAATACAGGCGCAGCCACGGGTTTCCCGTCTCGCGCCAGCGATAGGCGACGAGATGGGCGATGGCGCCGACGGCGGCGAAGCCGCAGACCACCGAGGCGACATTGCCGCGGGGCAGGTCCCAGGTGAACAAAATCAGTAGGCTGTAGGCATAAAGAATCGCCATATAGGCGCTGACCAGTGGTACCAACAAGGTGCTGGCGAGAAAGCGTATCCAGCGCGGGCCACCTTCCGGCGGGCCGTCGGCCAGGGCTTCCGGTGCCATCGCCAGGGTGATCCAGGGCCAGGCGAGACCATGGGCGATAAGCCAGATATCGCCATAGAGCTCGCCCGGCACCGTGAGCCCGAACAGGGTCTCGATACCAAAGAACACGGCGCTCAGGCCGGCGCCGAGCACGAGCGCGCAGAGCAGGCCGAAGGCGGCGCCCAGCCAGGCGGCGCGGTTGAACTCCCAGAACGCGTCGTCAAGGCCGCGGCGGCCAAGAAACGGTGCCACGCTGACCAACGCCACCAAGGCGGCGCCGAGCATGGCAAGGCGGATGACATCGGCTTCGTCGCCGCCGGAACCGCCAGGGCCGGGGTCGGCGAAGAAAACGATGGCGCTGACCGCGCCCAGCGCCAGCACGGCGAGGATATGCTCGCCGGCACGCGGCCAGCGCCGGTGCTCGGCGAACAGGCCGGCGGCGAGACTGGCAAACAGGCCGAGCAGCAGGCTTGCCATCCAGTGCGTGAGCAGGCTGTTGTCGATCCACCAGATGTCGTGGATTTGTACCAGCCCGAGGTAAACGAAGCCGGCGGCGCAGGCCATGGGCAGCGGGAAACGCCTGAGCGTGCGCGTGCCCTCCTCGAGCAGCGATCGCCAAAGTGCGCCGTCTCGTGCCTGCCACATAGAACCGTCTTCCATGCCCGGGAGCCCGTCCGGCAGGCAGCCTAACACGCCATGCCGCAAAACCCGCTTGGCGATAGATGACCGGATCGTGATCACCACACCCAGCGACTGTGTTATGCTGGGCAGGGTTGCGAACCGATTGTAGTAGGGGATTAAAATGAGTGGACATCGATATTGTGGGCGCGCCGCCGCGGCGGGTCTCGCGCTGGCCATGCTGGCCGGGCCGGCAAGCGCCGACGAGGGCTTTCGCCTGACACAGACCTGCGCCGGGTGCCATGGCACCAATGGTGCATCAGTCGGGGACACGATCCCGATCATCGGCGGCCAGGACGCCGAATTTCTCGCCGAGGCCCTGCGCGACTATCAGAACGGCAACCGTGGCTATTACGTCATGAAGATCATCGCCGCCGGCTATGACGACGATCAGATCGACAGCATTGCCACGTGGTTGTCCGAGCAGGCCTGGGTGTCGAGCAGTTCCGCCTACGACGCCGATCTGGCCGCCGCGGGCGCGACCATCGCCGAGGAAGTCTGCGACGCCTGCCACGGCAGAGGCGGCATCGGCTCGGATGCGGCACCGCGCATGGCCGGCCAGCCGGCAGCCTATCTGGCCATTTCGGGCCTCGCCTACAAGACCGGCGAGCGCAACCACTCGATCGCGTCCGTGGCGGTCGGCGATATCGACGACGCCGACATCGTCGCCGCGGCGCATTACTACGCCAGCCAGCGCTAGGAGGGCAGCATCATGACCATTACCCGCAGACGTTTCCTGCACACCAGCGCCATCGGCGCCGGTGCCATCGCTGCCTCCACCTTGCCGCTGCCCGCCCTCGCCCAAGGCGAGATCATGCCCAAGACGGGCAAGCGCGTGGTGGTGATCGGCGGCGGCTGGGGCGGCAACACCGCCGCCAAGTACATCCGCATGCAGGACCCCGGCATCGAGGTC
>CAZVDW010000366.1:0-4960 GCA_964625645.1 uncultured Rhodospirillaceae bacterium | reverse complement strand
GGATGCCGTCGACCAGGCTCTCGCGGCAGCCATAGAGATTGTCGAACTTCGACTTGGTGACCGAGTCGTTCACGTTGATGGCGGGAACGGCGAGGCTGCCGTCCGTCTCCATCTCATAGAGGCGGTGCACGCCCGTGGTGGTCTCTTCCGAGAGGCCGCGGATATCGGCGAGCATGTCGCGGTGACTGTCGTGCATGACCTTGGTCAGGTCGCCGCCGTCATCGAGGATCATGTTGGGTTTCCAGCCATCCGGGCCCTGGATGGTCTGGTCGATGCACCACCAGAACTCTTCGTCCGTCTCGCCTTTCCAGGCGAAGGTAGGCATGCCGGCGGCGGCCACTGCCGCGGCGGCGTGGTCTTGCGTGGAAAAGATGTTGCAGCTCGACCAGCGCAGGCTCGCGCCCAAGTCGACCAGGGTCTCCATGAGCACCGCGGTCTGGATGGTCATGTGCAGGCAGCCGACGATGCGCGCGCCGTCGAGCGGCTTCTTGCCGGCATATTCCTCGCGCAGCGCCATCAGACCCGGCATCTCGGTCTCGGCGATGGCGATCTCCTTGCGGCCCCAGTCCGCAAGTCCGATATCGGCAACTTTATAATCCGTGCTCATACCTAGTCTTCTCCTGAAACGCTTGGCGGAATTGATGCATCGTACGATCTCGCCATGAAGCCCGTTAGGTAGCAGCGCCGGTGCGGCGCGGCAAGCTCATAGGCGGTCGTTGAAGCGGTCGATGTGGTCGGCGATGCGCCGGGGATCGGTTTCGCGCATCACGCGGCCAGCGAGGTCGCGCGCGGCGGTGGCCTCGATGGCGCGTATGCGCCGTTTCACGGCCGGCAGGCTGCCCGGCACCATCGACAGGTCGGTGAGGCCGAGCCCCACCAGCAACGGCGTCAGGCGCGCCTCGCCCGCGATCTCGCCGCACAGCGTCAATGGGCGTGCGGCCCGGTTTGCGGCGTCGGCGGTGAACTGGATAAGCCTGAGCACCGCCGGATGCAGTGGGTCGTAGAGGTGGGCCACGTGCTCGTCGCCGCGATCGACGGCGAGGGTGTACATGGTGAGGTCGTTGGTGCCCAGCGACAGGAAGTCGCATTCGCCGCAAAGCCGGTCGGCCGAGAGCGCCGCCGCGGGGGTCTCGATCATGGCGCCGAGCGCGGGCAGCGGCTCGGCGATGGCCACGCCGGCCCGCTTCAGCCGCCGCGCCACGCGACGCATGGCGGCGCGGGTCTGGCGCACTTCCTGCGGCGCGGTGATCATGGGCAGGAGAATTCTCAAATCGCCATGGCGCCCGGCGCGCAACATCGCTTCGAGCTGGGTCTCCAGGAGCTTGCGGTCGCTGAGTGACAGGCGAATCGCCCGCAGGCCCAGGGCCGGATTGGCACCGACTTGCGCCGCCACGTTCTCTTCGAGGGCATAGGAAATCTTGTCGGTGCCGATATCTAGGGTACGGGCGACGACGGGACTGCCGCCCATGCCCTCGACCATGTCGCGCAGAACGGCGAACTGGACCTCGGCATCGGGCGGGTCGCTGCGGTTCATGTAAAGGAATTCCGTGCGCAACAGACCGATGCCCTCGGCGCCGCTTTCGAGCGCCGCGCCAAGCTCGCCCGGCAGCTCCAGATTGGCGCGCAGGCTGACGGCGACGCCGTCACGGGTGACGGCCGGCAGGTCGCGCAGTTTGGCCAGGGCACGGCGCTCGCGCCGTAGCGTCGTCCGCCGGCGCTTGGCCGCGGCCACGATCTCGGGATCGGGCGCCACCGTGAGGGTGCCGCTGGCGCCATCGACGATCACCGTATCGCCTTCCAGAACCCGTTTGCCGAGCCCTGGCACGCCGACCACCGCCGGCAGGCCGAGCGAGCGCGCCATGATCGCGGTGTGGCCTTGTGGCCCGCCGAGCTCCGTGGCGAAACCGCCGATGCGCTTCGGATCGAGCAGGGCGATGTCGGCGGGGGACAGTTCCTCGGCGATCAGGATGGTGCCGGCGGCAAGGCCGGAAAAGGCGTCCGCCGGTGCCTCGGTGAGATGGCGGATCAGGCGCCGGGCCACATCGCGCACATCCTGGGCGCGTTGCGCCAGATAGGCGTCCTCCATGGCCGCGAAGGCATCGGCGATGGCGCTGAGCTCGGCTTTGACCGCGGCTTCCGCATTCACCCTCTTGTCGCCGATGCGGCGGTAGACGCCACGCACCAGGCGCGAGCCGGTCAGCATCTGCAAATGGGCATCGAGCAGGAAGGTCATCTCGCCGCGCGCCGCTCCCGGCAGCCTCTCGGCGCGCGCGGCCAGCGCGGTCAGCTCTTCGCGGGCGGCTTCCACCGCCGCGCCGAAGCGGGTTTGCTCGGCGGCCACGGCGCGGACCGCCAGGCGGCGCTCGGGAACGTCCATGCCGCCGCCGGCCACCACATGCGCCGGCCCCAGCGCTATGCCGCCGGAGGCCCCGATGCCGGACAGGCGGCGGTTGCCGCGGCGGCGGCGCTCAATCCTCATCGAAGCGGGACTCCACGAGTTGGCTCAAGGCCTCGACCGCTGCCTGTGCCTGGGCGCCGTCGGCGAGCAGCTCGATCTCGGAACCGGGGCCTGCCGCCAGCATCATCAAGCCCATGATCGAGCAGCCCGACACGGTCTGGCCATCGCGGCGCACGCTGACCTCGGCATCGTATTCCTTGGCCAGCTTGACGAACCGCGCCGCCGCGCGGGCGTGCAGGCCACGTTTGTTCACGATCGTCACGCGATTGCTGTGCATTCTATCGTCGCCGTCTCGCATCCCTGATTCCCTGACGCTATCGTCTTTCGGCCTCGTTGCGGAAGGGGCGCGAGAGCACCGCGCCGATGGTGCCTTCCAGATCCGCGCCTTCGTGCAACAAGGCGTAGGTTGCCGAAGCGATCGGCATGTCCACGCCGGATCGCGACGCAAGCTGCGTTACGGCGCGGGACGTGGCCACGCCCTCGGCGACCGTGATACGGCCACGCATCAGCGATTCCATGGTCTCGCCACCGCCGAGCGCCAGCCCAAGGGCATAATTGCGCGACTGGGTGCTGGTGCAGGTCAGGGTGATATCGCCGACCCCGGACAATCCCATGACGGTCTCGGCACGCCCGCCGAGGGCGACCGCCAGGCGGGAGATCTCGGCCAGGCCGCGGGTGATGAGAGCCGCCCGGGCGTTGTCGCCGAAGCCGCGGCCGGCGGCGATGCCGCAGGCGACGGCGAGCACGTTCTTCAAGGCACCGCCGACCTGCGCGCCGACCACGTCATCACTGACATAGGGGCGGAAGGTGGGCCCGCCGAGCGCCGTCACGACGGCTTCGCCAAGCCCGGGCGCGCTCACCGCGACGGTCGCCGCCGCGGGCAGGTCGCGCGCCACCTCGGCGGCGAAGGTGGGCCCGGTGAGCACCGCCAGCGGGCGCCCGGGCAGGGCGTCGCCGACCACCTCGCTCATCAAGGCGCCGCTCTCGACCTCGATGCCCTTGGCACAGATGACCGGTGCGCCGGGAATGTCGCGCAAGCGCATGCAGAGGCTGCGCAAATGCTGGGCCGGCACGACCAGCAAAAGCACATCGCCGGCGGCATCCAACAGGCTTGCGGTGGGCCTGATCGCCGGGCCGAGCGCGACGCCCGGCAAATAGTCCTTGTTCTCGCGGCTCGTCGCCAGGGCTTCGGCAAGCTCAACCCGCCGCGTCCACAAGGCGACCTGATGGCCGCGGCGGGCGGCGAGCACGGCCAGCGCGGTACCCCAGGCACCGGCGCCGAAAACGCTTACTTTCATGCTTTCACTCCTGCACCAAGGGCGGCCGGCGCCGCCTCGTCGAGGGGCCAGCGCGCCCGCGCCGGTGCCGCCAGGCTGTCGACCAGGCCGGCGCGCAGACGCTCGATTCCCGCCCAGGCGACCATGGCCCCGTTGTCCGTGCACAGCGTCGGCGGCGGTGCCGCCAGACGCAACCCGAAAGCCTCCGCCACCTCGGCCAGGCGTTGGCGCAGATAGCGATTCGCGGCAACGCCGCCGGCGACCACAAGGGTGTCGCCAGCGCCATGAAAGCGCGCGGCGGCGTTGCGCAGGCGGTCTTCCAGCACGGCGGCCACCGTCTCCTGGAAGGCGGCGGCCAGATCGGCGGCCTCCCTGGTGTCGAGGGGGGACGCCATGCCCGCGACCTGCCGCGCCAGCGCCGTCTTCAGTCCGGAAAAGGAAAAATCGCAACCGGGCCGGCCGACCATGGGCCGGGGCAGGGTGTAGCGGCCGGCATCGCCGTCCAGCGCCGCGCGCTCCAACGCCGGGCCGCCGGGATAGCCGAGCCCGAGGCAGCGCGCCGCCTTGTCGAAGGCTTCGCCCAGGGCATCGTCGAGCGTGGTGCCGAGGCGGCGGTAGCGGCCGACCCCTTCGACGATGAGAAACTGACAGTGGCCACCCGAGATCAGCAGCAGCAGATAGGGAAAGGCCACGGGCTCGACCAGGCGGGCCGACAGCGCGTGCGCCTCGAGATGGTTGATGGCGGCGAACGGCAGGCCGTGCACGGCGGCGATGGCCTTGGCGGTCATCAAGCCCACCATGACGCCGCCGATAAGGCCCGGGCCGGCGGTCGCCGCGACGCCGTCGAGATCGGCGAATTCCAGTCCGGCCTCATCGAGGGCGCGGCGGACCAGGCCGTCGAGGTGGTCGATATGGCTGCGGGCGGCGATTTCCGGCACCACACCGCCATAGGGCGCATGCTCGTCGAGCTGTGACAGCACCAGGTTGGCACGAATCCGCCCATCGCCGTCCACCACGGCGGCGGCGGTCTCATCGCAGCTTGTCTCGATTCCCAGTACCAGCATCGGCTCTCGGGCTAGTATATGGTAGCCAATAACGTTCTGTGGAACCCAATAGACCGGCACGCTCCAATGACCAAGCCTTCCTTGCGCATCGGCACCCGCGGCAGCCCCCTGGCGCTGGCACAAAGCGAGCAGGTGCGCGACCGCCTCGGTGCCGTCGATCC
>CAZVDW010000365.1:0-2443 GCA_964625645.1 uncultured Rhodospirillaceae bacterium | reverse complement strand
TTCTACGCAAGGCCGCCGAGAGAACCATCGATGGCCTGTGGGACAAAATCGGCGTCATTCTTGAGCAGTTCACTCCGCAAGAGTGTAAAAATTACTTCAACCATGCTGGATATGCGTCAAACTAAACGAAAAATACTCTAGAGCCTGGTTGGTTGGCGAAAGGCGGCAACGACATTGTCGCGCAAGATTTTTCGCGTCCGGCGTGCACCGATGCGCTGCTTTAGTTTGTCCTCGAAATAGCGGTAGAGATAGTCGGACGAGGTTGTAGGCGGCCAGCGCCAAGGTGAATGAGCCTTCGACCCGCCGCCGGCCTCGGAACTTGGTCTTGCTCTGGCCGCCTTGAACCTTGACCCATCCGAATATCTCCTCGATCCGTTTACGGATACGCTGGCTGGCTTGGTAGCCTGGGTGGCGTGTCGTGCGGCCATCGATCCTGGTCTTGCGCCGCTTGCCGGTCTTGGTGAGGTGCTCTTGGACGGCGACATGGGGCGTTACCTTGCGCCGGCGCAGATCGTCGATGAAAGCGGCGACGTCAAAACCCTTGTCCCCGCCCAAGGTGATGCGCCGCGAGCCTGCCATGTTGTCCATGCGCCGGCGCCTGTCGATCATGTCGAGCGCGGCTTCACGCTCCGCCGTGCCCGAGGCCAGGGTTACGCCGCCGCCGACGACCAGGCCGTTGCGGTTTTCCATAAAGGCATGACCCATGAAACACAGCTTGCTTTCGCGGCCATTGCCTTTGCGATGAAGCCGGGCGTCCGCATCGGTGGTGCTCTCATGGGTCTCGTTGGAACGCTTCTCCCCATGGAAATCACGCTCTTGATTGCGTCCCTGTTGCGCGCCTGCGCGCTCCGCCTCTTGCCGGCGCCCGCCACCGGAGCCGCCATCGCCTTTGGGCCGGAACGATTTCATCGACGCCCAAGCCTCGATCAGCGTGCCGTCGACCGAGAAATGATCGCGGCTCAAAAGACGCGAAACTTGGTCATGTTCGATGATGCCGGTCAGGAACTTGGCGGCAATCTCAGCTTCCAGCAAGCGCTCCCGGTTTTTGGTGAACACCGTCGCATCCCACACCTCGTCATCCATCCCGAGGCCGACAAACCAGCGAAACAGAAGATTAAAGTTCAACTGCTCCATCAATTGCCGCTCCGAGCGGATCGTATAAAACGCCTGCACAAGCAAGGCCCGAAGCAGCTTCTCGGGTGCGATGCCGGGGCGCCCGGTAGTCGAATACGCCGCCGCGAAATCCGACGACATCCCTGCAAGCACATCGTTCACGATGTCCCGGATCACGCGTAGCGGATGATCCTTGGGAACCCGTTCCTCAAGGTCGATGTAGCTGAATAGATTGCCGCTCCGCTGGTCCGCGCCACGCATCATCCATCTCCATACCATTCACTCAATCAAGTGAATCACAAAAACGAAACTCAGGGGAGAGTTTTTCAGCAGCCTGCTAGAGTATGTCAGGTTCGCTTGCGCTCACCCGCCACGCTCTATCTCTTTGGGTGTAAGCAAATGCGTCGTCGCAGGTGATTCCACCTGCTCGGGATTTGCTTTGGAATTGAAGCAAATGCGTCGTCGCAGGTGATTCCACCTGATCGGGATTTGCTCTAGCAATCGTCGCGCCTCGCCGCCCGGCCGAGCAATGCTGTCACATTATCCGATAGGGTTGGCGGTACAGTTTTGCGCCGCTTCGATGCATTCGGTGCGCGCCCGCTTTCAGCTTGTTGCCGAGCTGACGAGGCGTTAATCGACTTCCCTGATACGCAGAAAGCCGAGCGGATCAACCCGCTGATCGCGTTTGTTCAGCCCGAACAATTGCCCTACGCGACCGAGGGCATGCTCAAGCGTGGCTACGCGGAGGCCGACGTGCGCGGTATCCTCGGCGAAAATTACCTCCGCGTCGCGGCCGCGGTGTGGCGCTGAGCAGAGGAGGGCGGTCAGGCTTCCGTCTCGAGATCGAGCGGATAGATCGGCCGGCGCACCTTGGCAAACCGGAACAGGCTGTTGTCGGAACTCGTCACGCCGACGCCGTCGCAATTGATGACATGCTTGGTTATCGGCATGAATGCCCCGCGAAAATGAAGCCGTGAATTCAGGACAATATATTTCATCACAGTCGGCTCGATGCCGACGCATAGGAAGACGCCGAGATCCCAGGGCTCAAAATTTCGCTCGATGACGACGATCTTTACCTTGCCGGTGTCGAGCACCGCGGTGCGGCCCAGATGGGCCTGCACGCCGGTATAGACCGGCCCGCGAATCGTGAAGATGCCGTCCGATATGGTGCGCACCGTTCCGCTGACTTCGAGCGGCTCACCGACACGACCGATCGACGGCATATCCAGTTTGCCGCCAAGCGCCAGCGTTATCGTCGCGCCGACGCCGGCCTCGATCATTCGCGCCACCGCCTCGGCATCGCGAATCGCGCCGACCGCGACATTGT